>NZ_JBFTQI010001112.1:0-1364 GCF_056398925.1 Pedobacter sp. 01T416_2 | reverse complement strand
AGGTAGTCCCGATAAGATTTTTTCTAGTGAAATGATTCTTGGGGCCTATAACCCTGATCTTTATAAGGTTTTCTAGTGAAATGATTCTTGTTTTAGTGCTTACCGCACCACTAGCATAAGCATATACCGCATACTGGTTATAAATATTAACACCAGTTCCGTTTGCAGGAATCATATTATAACGCTGCGCCAATAGGTCTGGAATGGTTAATGTTAGGTTTTCGCCATATAAGGTATTTCCTCCCAGTTTTACATAAGTACCATTTAAATAGGCCTTTATATTTTTAGCTGAAGTGAAAACCTGTTCTTCAAGAAGTTTGTCTTCAGGCTGTATCTCTAAATATTTCTTACAAGAAGAGATCGCAACTATGGCGCAAATTAAGATGATGATGTTTCTGTAATTTTTTTTCATTATTCCTATAAATTAGAATGAAGCCCTTAAACTAAATGACACGGAACGTGCAAATGGATATTCAATCCCCCGCTCGCGTTTAACTGTTGAGAAGCGGAAAATATCATTTGTATAAGCAGATAAATTTAGGTTTGTCATACCCATATTTTTCATCCATTTGGCATTTAAAAAGCTATAGTTCACATTAATTGATTCAAGTGAAAGTGAGTTTTCTTTCTGAAGAAAGCGGCTTGACATCTCGGTTGACCTTACATTCGGATCGCCCATATAGATGTTCTTGAATTGGGTAATGTCGCCAGGTTTTTTCCACCTATCGTACAAGGCACGCCTATCCTGGTTGTTCACAATATCATTGAAATCGATATTTTCAACTTTTTCAAGCAGTGCTGAATTGAAAACATTGGCACCTAATTTATAACGCATTGTTAGCTGCACGGATAGATTTTTATAGGTAAAATTGTTTGAGATAACACCTTCTAATATTGGTCTGGAACTGCCCACTTTAGTATTAAGCCCAAGTGTATAATCTGTCGTACTCCCTCCATCAGCTGTTAAATACATTTCACGGCCAGTAGCGGGGTCAATACCTAAAGAGATAACGGTAAATAAATCATTAGGGCTGGCTCCATCCTGGAAACGGGTTAAAGTTTTATCGCTTACTACCCTTTTTAGCTCCCCAGGCGCCGCTGGTGCCGCCTCCGCTATCATTTTGTCATTCATTTTCTTTAATGCATCGCCAAAACCAACATATACACTATTGGTTCTTGCTCCTGTTACACCAACCCGCCAAATAATACGGCCTGCACGATTATTGATCACCGCATAATTCAACCTAAATTCAGTTCCCAAGGTCTTTAATTTACCTACATTCATCGAATAACTGGCAACACCTGAAGATGGTCTTTAATTTACCTACATTCATCGAATAACTGGCAACACCTGAAGATGTAGG
>NZ_JBFTQI010001111.1:0-1366 GCF_056398925.1 Pedobacter sp. 01T416_2 | reverse complement strand
GAATAGGGTGTTTGCCATTCCAGTTGCCCATATAGGTATGCAATGCTTTTTTAAATAGCTCATCACCCAGCATATCTTTTAAGGCGAGATAAGATAATGAAGCCTTTCCGTAGGAATTATTCCCATAACCTGAACCCGAAACCTGATCGGACATGGAAATTACCGGTTGATCTTCTTCTGTCGATTTATCATTGATATATTTATTTACCCTGAAGTTTTTGTAAAACTTATCAGCAGCTTCTTTACCGTGTTCTGCAATACCGATTAAATATTCGAATGTTGTAGCCCAGCCTTCGTCCATATAGGCATAACGGGTTTCGTTAATGCCCATGTAAAAGGGGAAGTAAGTGTGTGCTACTTCATGGTCCTGAACCAATTGTGCAAAAACAGGATCGCCAAATTGAGAATCGTTAACCATCATCGGATACTCCATATCCGCAAAACCTTGAAAAGCAATGGTTTTAGCATAGGGATAGGGGATGCCCGGCCAATTGTTCGAGAACCAATCTAAAGCATTAAGGTTGTATTTAACCGAGTTGGTAAAATCTGTTCCGGTAGTTGGATTGTAGGCTGCCTGGGCACTTGCACGGCGATTGGTCTTTTTATCTACAATTACACTTGCGCCATCCCAAACATAATGGTTGCTCAAAGCAAAAGTAACATCGGTAATGTGCTTTACTGCAAATTTCCAGGTATTCCAGTCTTTTTGCTGGGTTACTTTGCCATCTTTCATTTCTTGCTCTGTAGCGATATGAATGACCTCATCTCCATTGTACGATTTTTTTAAACGTGCAGAAATTTCTGGTTGTAACACTTCATCAGGATTCTGGAAATCGCCTGTTGCATAAACTACATAGTTTTTAGGCGCTCTGATTGCGAACTCGTAATCGTTAAAGTCGTTATAAAACTCAGCTCTATCAGTGTGTGGAATGCGGTCCCAGCCGTTATAATCATCAAATACAGAGATACGAGGATAACTATAAGCCACAAAAAATGAGTTTGGATCAATCTGTCCCTCACGACCGCTTTCTTTTGATAATGGGTAATCCCACTCTATTTTAACCGCAATTTTCGATTTTGGTAGCAACGGCTTGTTCAGTTTTACATTGCCAACTGTTCCCCAATTTTTGCTATCTACTTTATACGTTTCGCCATCAACAGAGAAAGAACTGATATTTAAGCCTGTGCTCAAAAAATCTTCACTTACTGCACCACCTCTCGGTGAGGTTGGTTTGTGCAGGTTGTTTACAAAACGGATTGCCAAAGTTCTTAAAGTATCAGTGCTGTTGTTACTGTACAAAATTTCTTCTTTACCGCTTACCACTTTGGTTTCGGCGTCTACCTTAATATCCATGTTATATTTACC
>NZ_JBFTQI010001110.1:0-1367 GCF_056398925.1 Pedobacter sp. 01T416_2 | reverse complement strand
CCAACATACCTTCCATCGCTGATTTAATCTCGTTGATTGCATCGTAGATGATAGAATATAAGCGGATATCGATCTGCTCAGCTTCTGCAAGTTTACGTGCACCTGTTGATGGACGAACCTGGAAACCAATAATAATCGCATCAGAAGCCGAAGCTAACAACACATCAGATTCTGAAATCTGACCAACACCTTTACTGATGATATTGATCTGGATTTGCTCAGTTGATAGTTTCAACAATGAATCGGCCAATGCCTCGATTGAACCATCCACATCACCTTTAACAATGATGTTAAGCTCTTTAAAGTTACCGATAGCCAAACGACGACCGATCTCATCCAATGTAATGTGTTTCTGCGTACGTAATCCCTGTTCGCGTTGTAACTGCATACGTTTGTTTGCAATATCACGTGCTTCGGTTTCACTTTCTAAAGCATTAAATCTATCGCCTGCTGTAGGTGCACCTTGCATACCCAAAACCTGTACCGGTTGTGATGGGCCTGCTGATTCTACCTTAGCACCACGCTCGTTGGTTAATGCTTTTACACGTCCACTATAACTACCCGCTAAGATTGGATCTCCCACTCTTAACGTACCGGCCTGAACCAATACCGTAGTTACAATACCACGTCCTTTATCCAATGCAGACTCGATTACAGTACCTGTAGCTCTCTTATTCGGATTCGCTTTCAGCTCTAATAATTCTGCTTCTAATAACACTTTATCTAAAAGTAAATCAACATTTAAGCCGCTTTTGCTTGAGATTTCCTGCGACTGATATTTACCGCCCCAATCTTCAACCAAGATATTCATTACTGATAATTGCTCGCGTACTTTATCTGCATTTGCACCTGGCTTATCTACTTTAGTGAAAGCAAATACCAATGGTACGCCTGCAGCCTGTGCGTGGTTAATCGCCTCTTTAGTTTGAGGCATCACCGCATCATCAGCTGCGATAACAATAATGGCAATATCGGCAGCCTTAGCACCACGTGCACGCATCGCTGTAAAGGCTTCGTGACCTGGAGTATCTAAGAAGGTTACTTTTTTACCGGTTGGTGTAGTTACCATGTAAGCACCAATGTGCTGGGTAATACCACCTGCCTCACCAGCTACCACGTTTGCTTTACGGATATAATCCAGCAATGAGGTTTTACCGTGATCGACGTGGCCCATAATCGTAACAACCGGAGCTCTCTCGATTAAATCTGCCTCGTTATCTTCTTCCTCAATTACATTTTCTTCATCCTCATCTGGTTTAACGAATTGAATTTCGTAACCAAACTCATCTGCAACAATGGTTAAGGTTTCAGCATCTAAACGCTGGTTAATGGAAACGAACATCCCTAGACTCATACTAGACTCATAC
>NZ_JBFTQI010001109.1:0-1371 GCF_056398925.1 Pedobacter sp. 01T416_2 | reverse complement strand
ATCTTTAAATGCCCAATAATGACAATTAAATGCTTCTGGGTTATAATTTCCATCACTAAGAATTTGTGGCTGCGATTTTGTAAAGACAGCGTTGTAGTCATTTCCATTCGCTGACAATGCCGCTCTCCATGGACTTGTTGCAGGTGCCCGATCCCGCGGCCGGTAACTATTTTGTCTAATAGCCTCCAGGAAATTATCAAACTCTTTTTCAGTAATAGTAGGATTCGATGTCAAAAATGATTGAACCCAAGCTACGAAAATTCGGTTATCGGCAGTATTTCCTCCATTTTCAAGCACATAGTTAACTATTTTATTTGCTAAAAATGGTTTGTTCAAAAAGAAATCCTGAGCAGATGGAGCTAACTTAACTAAATCGATGAGAAGGTTTACATCAGGAGGAACAACTATTCCCCCTATTTCGCCGATAGTTGTCGTATTGTTAGGATCGACCGTGCCATTTCCATCTGGAGTTTGGTAACCATAATATTGTGAATAATATGTAACGCTATAATCGGCTAGACCAGTTGAATTTCCCCAACTTAAAAGATTTTGAATTGAGCCAAAATCAGGGGGAGCAATGTAGGAATTATAATCATCAGATACTACAAAGGCTTTTATAGTGTCCCATACCTGCTGTAAATCTAGTCCATAACAACCTGGTCCGTCTTCACCATTTTCCTTCCAAACAGAAAATGTGATCCAACAACGTACGTGTTGCCAAAAGCTCGTCATAAGCAATTGATTTTTTAGTGTTGATTCATGACTTGTTTCTTTTTGCAAGGATCGCTTCCCATTTTCAATAATCGACGAGGTCATTTTTTTTAAGAAAAAATTAATAGGTAAAAATACCATGCGTCTATGTTTAAAATATGCTGCAATATACTCTTTACCATCTTCGAGATTGACAGATATCACAAAGTCAATAGTCTTGCCACTTTGACTATCGATAAGAGCTTGGTGTTTGTTGTAGTAACAACTAAGCTTGTCATTGACATTTGCAAAAACTATATCCACATCATCTGTTACTTTAAATTGCAAAAACTCCTCTCCACCGGACTTCTTTATTACTGCATTACTCCAATCAAGTTGATAAGATTGTCCTTCCCCAGCAAAGTAAACATTCTGTTTTTTGTAATGGTCAAAAAAGGATTGAATTTGCGACTGTTCAATACCAATAAATTGGGGGTTTGATTCAACTCTTTCTTTCCGGCAAGACTGAAAGAAAAAACATATTGTAAATATCGGGATCATAACCCGAGAAAAATTGAAATTCATGAGAACGTTAAAATTTGAAATAAATATAATGGTTTTAACATGAAAATTCTTGAAATAAAAAATAATTACCGCCTACTAATTCTTCACCTTTCCCAG
>NZ_JBFTQI010001108.1:0-1371 GCF_056398925.1 Pedobacter sp. 01T416_2 | reverse complement strand
GAGGCATCACTCTCTGGTTATAATGCGGTAATGCCAAATTATCATCAAGAAGACAGCAAATTAGATATGGAGCTTCTTTTCAATGCCATACTTGCAGAAAAAATCAAATTTAAACCTTTATTCAGTTAAGCGATGAACAACACATTTAATATCAAYCGATTTGGCTTATTGCTTAAAAGACAGTGGTTAGACTTTGGGAAAATCTATCTGATCAGCCTTGTTGTGCTGTTGGGAATAGTAGTAGGCTTTTATAGTTATAGTATTCCATCGCCACTTAAAGACAATAATTTTGACTACGACGGCAACCTCGATATGCGTTTCCGCTACCCTCTTTTCCTGATTTTGGGATTTGTTTTTATCAGCATCGTAGCCAGTAGCTATTTTAATATCCTGGGACAGAAATCGAGGGCCATTTTAGAACTGATGACACCCGCTTCAGTATTCGAAAAATTTCTGGCAGGTGTAGTTTACACTGCAATAATAAGTTTGTTTAGCTATCTGTTAATCTTTTATTTAACAGATTTGGCCTTTGTAAAATACCTGAACGGTCACCTTGAAGCCTTTAAAGGCCTCTTACCAAAAAACGGGGCTGTTAGAGAAGTTGAAACGATTACTTATCAGGTATTTAATGATGAAGGCTATAGAAAATATTGCGGCTACTTTTTTGCTTTCCCCTTTCTCATTACCAGCCTGTTCCTGTTAGGATCTGTCTATTTTAACCGTTTTCACTATATCAAAACGGCTCTTTCGGCTATGGTTTTCATTGGCCTAGCTTCTTACCTGGTGGTTAAACTTTCGATATGGCTAATGGAGGGTAAAGTTGCTAATCATCATCATTTTAGAAAAGAAGATAAAGACTGGGTTTTGCTAACAATTTTATTGGCAACAAGCATCATCACCCTAATTATTTGGACGATTACTTACATCCGTCTTAAAGAAAAAGAAGTTTAATTAAAAGGTATAGATATGGAATTTAGAGATAACAAGGCAATATACCTTCAAATTGCAGAATACGTTTGTGAACATATTTTGCTCGGAAAATGGAAAGCCGAAGAAAAAGTACCCTCAGTTAGGGAATTAGCGGTTGAACTTGAGGTTAACCCAAATACAGTAATGCGTACTTACGAATTACTGCAAAATAAGAGCATTATCAATAATAAAAGGGGAATCGGCTTTTTTGTTGGCGATGATGCCATTGACCATGTGAAAAGCTATAGAAAAGTGCTATTTATGGACGATGAGCTTCCCGTAGTATTCAGAAACATTTATTTATTGAATATTGGCTTTGATGAACTGAAAAGCAAATACGAAACATTTGTAAAAGAAAATTTTAACGCTTAAAAATATGAAAACAAGCAATAAACTATTAAT
>NZ_JBFTQI010001107.1:0-1372 GCF_056398925.1 Pedobacter sp. 01T416_2 | reverse complement strand
GAGAATACCGGTTTTTGATCACTGTCTTTCAGCGCCACCAAAAGCCTGCCCGATACCAATTCATTTACATAAAAACCTTTATCTACTATTACTTTAATTGCGGTTAGCAGATCGGATGGGGTTGATTCTTTAAGCATATAGCCTCCGGCACCGGCTTTAAGCATCCCGATAATCGCTTTTTCATCTTCGAGCATACTTAATGCAAGCACATGTACATTCGGATGATTGGTTTTAACCCATTTAGTTGCTGCAAAGCCGTCCATTACCGGCATATTAATGTCCATTAGCACCAGTTGAACGTGTTTGTGGTTGTTTATTTTAGACTGTAGATCTAATCCGTTCACAGCCTCAAACGTGACATTTATTTCGTCAAATTCTTCCAATAGGCTGGCCAATCCGGAACGGAAAAGCGTGTGGTCATCAACAATAGCGATAGAGATACTTTGTTCTTGCATACAATTAAGGGTATGGAACTTCTATTGAAATGGAAGTGCCTTCGCCTGGAGTCGAATTTAATATTAATTTTCCATTGATCATCTCAATTCTTTTATAAATAGAATTTAGTCCCATTCCTGATTTTTTTGATCTAATTTCTTCGGGGTTAAAACCAATCCCATTTTCGGAAACCCTTAAATATATAGTATTGTCTGCCAGATGCGAATCGATTTGAATATCGGTTGCCTGGGCATGCTTTATGATGTTATTGATGATTTCTTGCAATAAACGGAGAATGATTAAATCTTTGTTCGGCGATGTAATTTGCAGATCGATTAATTGATTGTTAATTTTTAGTTCATAAGAACCAGCTTTATTCAACCAGTTAATTTCCTGATCAATTGCGTGGCCAATGCCGTTTTCTACCAGTTGCTCGCCATGTAATAGTTTTGCCAACTCCCTTAATTCTTTAATAGATTTGTTAACCAGTGCTAACGAATTGTCGATTTTCTTTTTGGCCTTTTCCCCATCGTTTAAATTTACAGAGTTTAAGGTGAGTGTGGTAAGGCTGAGCAACTGGCCAACATTATCATGTAATTCTGTGGCTATACTTTGCATCGTTTGATCTTGTACTTCAACGCGGGTTTGAAGCATTTCGGACTCAAATTTTTGCTGCATATTCTGCTTTTCCAGAAAATGGTTCTTTTTATGCCTGGTATAAGATCTGATATATAAAATCAAAAAAACAGGCATAAGAAGAAATACCAAAGTTGCAATGGCAACTAAGATTGCAATTTTTGTTGTTTCATTCTGCATATAAAGGAATATAACCAAAAGCTATATAAAATAAGGTTTAACAGGATATAAATAAGGAATTTTAAAGCAAAGCCTATAATTTTAACCGTAAATAACCCATCAAAAATATTCGACATGGTAC
>NZ_JBFTQI010001106.1:0-1386 GCF_056398925.1 Pedobacter sp. 01T416_2 | reverse complement strand
CGCAAGAATAATCCACTAGGGCCAGGACACGAACCCGGACCAACACCAGGTTCGGGAATATAACTGGTCGGAATATAATTTACGAACAAAATGATTAAATTTAAACCACAGCAACTGCTGTGGTTTTTAGCTAAATCCCAAAATGGAAAGAAGAAATTTTATCAAAAACTCGGCATTGGCCATGGCCTTGCTTTCAATTTATAAATCAGATGTTTTTGCACAGCAAGCGCTAATGCGTGCTTACAACTTTAAACCATTGCGCAATAATGTAGGGGTATTTACCGAACAGGGCGGTACAATAGGGTGGTTAAATTCGAGCAATGGTTTTGTGGTGGTAGATGCCCAGTTTCCAACTTCGGCGCCGCATGTGATCGAAGAATTAAAAAAACTAGGCGAAAAACCTTTCAAATACCTGATTAATACCCATCATCATGGCGACCATACCGCTGGCAATATCTCCTTTAAAGGATTGGCCGAAAAGGTTGTGGCGCATCAAAACTCCTTAGTTAACCAGAAAAGAGGTGCAGAGAAAGCAAATAATTTAGATAAACAGTTATTGCCCGACACTACTTTTGGAACAAAATGGACAGTAAAAGTAGGGGATGAGAACATAAAAGCTTCTTATTATGGCTCTGGTCATACCAATGGTGATGCCGTTTATCATTTTGAGCATGCAAATATTGCGCATGTAGGCGATTTGGTTTTCAACCGTAAGTTTCCTTACATTGATCGGGAAAACGGTGCACACATCGGCAATTGGATCACGGCATTGGATAAAATTTTGACTCAATTTGATAACGATACCCTGTTTATCTGGGGACATAGCTTAGATCCTGAAAAAGTAACAGGAAACAAAGCAGATGTTAAAGCTTTTCAAAATTACTTGCAGAACCTTTTAACTTTTGTGAGCGGAGAAATCAAAGCAGGAAAAAGCAAAGAAGACATTCTAAAAGCAAGCTCAATTCCAAATGCAACAGAATGGAAGGGAGATGGCATCCAAAGGAGTTTAACTGCTGCTTATGATGAGCTGAAAGGTGTTTAGCAACTAAGCTTATAAAAAATTATTAACCACATATAAAAGGATGTACACAGATAAGGATATAATGCCTGTAAAATCTGTGTGCATCTGTGGTTAAACAAAAATAATTATCACTGCAGCAACGAACATCCAAATCTATTTTCAATTTATAAACGTTCTATATTTAAAATAATCCTTTCAAGGTCATTGAATTACCATAGGCTTTAGTGTTTAACAACTATATTTGTTACAATTCAAAATCTACAGCTCATGGATGATTTTATCGCAGCCCGTTCCCAAATGGCCTTATCGTTAGGCTTCCACATCATTTTTTCCTGTATTGGCATGGTTATGCCTTTCTTTATGGC
>NZ_JBFTQI010001105.1:0-1389 GCF_056398925.1 Pedobacter sp. 01T416_2 | reverse complement strand
CATGTTAAAATATGATACTACACATGGCAAATTTGATGGCACTATTGAAGTTGTTGATGGTAATTTAGTGGTTAATGGTAAAACAATCCGCGTAACCGCAGAAAGAAATCCAGCTGATTTAAAATGGGATGCTGTAGGTGTTGAAGTAGTGATCGAATCTACAGGTTTATTCTTAACCCGTGCCGATGCTGAGAAACACATCGCTGCCGGTGCTAAAAAAGTAGTTTTCTCTGCTCCTGCTAAAGATGGCGATATCCCTACTTATGTAATGGGCGTAAACCACCATAAATTAACTGCAGATCAAACTATTGTTTCTAATGCATCTTGTACTACAAACTGTTTAGCGCCAATTGCTAAAGTTTTAAACGATAACTTTGGTATTGTTGAAGGTTTAATGAGCACAATCCATGCTGTAACTGCAACTCAAAAAACAGTTGATGGTCCTTCTGCTAAAGACTGGAGAGGTGGCCGTGGCGGTTTCTCTAACATTATCCCTTCTTCTACTGGTGCTGCTAAAGCAGTAGGTATGGTTTTACCTGAATTAAAAGGTAAATTAACTGGTATGTCTTTCCGTGTTCCTGTGGCTGACGTTTCTGTTGTAGATTTAACTGCACGTTTAGAAAAACCAGCTACTTATGAGCAAATTAAAGCAGCTATGAAAGCAGCTTCTGAAGGCGAATTAAAAGGTGTATTGGCTTATACTGAAGACGAAGTTGTTTCTTCTGACTTTATTGGCGATGACCACGCGTCTATTTTTGATGCAAAAGCAGGTATCTCATTAAATGATAATTTCGTTAAAGTGGTATCTTGGTACGATAACGAATGGGGATATTCTTCTGCACTAGCTAAATTTGTAGAATATTACGCAAGTTTGTAACAAAAAAGTGCTTTAAGCGCTTTACAAGGCTATATAAAAGGCAACATTATTCATTTAATGTTGCCTTTTTGTTTTAAACACAATTTTCACCTATAAAATTCAATTTCAAAACCATATCTAAAATTGTTTTTATTCAATATTCACATCAAAAATTCACTTAATATCTTACAAAGACCAAAAAATTGCCAATAAATTTCATAAAATTGACTTTTTACCAAGAATTAAACAAACGTTTGACTAAATCGTACCATAAATTGACAATATTTAACAATTACTTAACATATTTTTCTGCTATATTTGCAACATAGTCGTTTTAAACACCAAAATCCCTTACAAAAGGGTCGGTAAATAAAAAATGACAAAAAAAATACTTAAATTTTTCTTAGTGTATTTTTTACACTATCAAATTTTTTACTATATTTGTAGAGTAATAAACGGAACGATGTTTATCACCACAAAAAAAGATAAATCATTTTCTTGAAAAACCCCGGTTTAGATAGAAGATTAAAGAC
>NZ_JBFTQI010001104.1:0-2331 GCF_056398925.1 Pedobacter sp. 01T416_2 | reverse complement strand
AAAAGAGATTCCCGAAATTCCGTATTGATTTTTCCCATTCCTGATTTGGTATTGCCTCATAATTTATGTTAAACTAAATGAAAGTTCATTAGCTTACCTATGACAAAAAATTCAGCGTTCTATAACATGCTGCTCTTTTATGTCTGATTTATACTGGTTATATTTTATACCGTTAACCATTTTATTGAATCAAGGAAGATGCAATTGTTCCAATCTCAAGATCTCATCTGTCGGTATTATAGCAAAGTTATATAAAGCCGCTTTCTAAGCGTTATACTAAATAGACTTTATTTTGTACAAAACCGACAAAATAAAAGCTGAAGTTAACTACGTTTTTAACAAAACCATGCTCTCCTTGCATAGGATCATACTTAAATCGATTTAGGAAATCAGCTATTTTTGCTCAGAGCCGTTTTTATCTCAAAAATACTAAGTAATCCAAGGCGACGTTCAGGCGTATGAGTTTATTGAAAGAAATATGTATAAAATGTTTATGTCAATGCATATTTAGGAAGATACTATCATAGCGTGCCCACTACCATAATTTTTTCTAAAATTAAATCAATCCCCTATGTTCCATCAGGTAAGCCAATGCTTCCTTTACTGCCTGTTGACTATCTTTCGGATTAAATCCTAATTCGTTTCTTGACTTCGAAATATCAAAATCCTGCAGCAATCCTGAAAACATAGCAATATCTTTAGTGGTAAGCAGTGGAGGTTTTCCACTTATTTTAGCTGAAAGCTCCATAATACCTGCAATAGCATACAAAATATATTTTGGCACAGTTCCAGGTACTTTGATTTTCAATTCAGGATAAAGTTTTTGTGCCAATTTAGTTGTATCAGTAATGGTCATACATTTTTCGTTAGCAAGGATATAACGCTCACCAGAACGGCCTTTCAGCGCAGCAAGGTAACAGCCTTCTGCTACATCTTTAACATTCCTATCATTGCTCCGGGCATAACCGATACCAATTCTATACCGAATTCTCTTGCCAGATCAAAAGCCAGCTTTTCACCATCATTCTTGGAATTATAGTACATATCTCTCCGGTCGGAATTGTATCCGTTGCTTTCTTTTGTCGGAAGATTGGTATAATCCAGTGCAGCAATTGAACTTACATAGACGATTCTTTTTACGCCCGCTTCTGCAGCAGCTTCAATCGTATTCCGGGTGCCCAGCATATTCACATCGTAGATTTCTTTCTTGGGGTTTTTAGCCCACAGTTTGAAGGCCGCACCCACTGCAAAAAAAGTATCAACATGCTGCAGTGCGTGTTTAAAGGAAGCTTTATCCGTTATATCTGCCTGAACAACCTCGCAGTTAAGATCCTTGAAACATTCTTTGCTTTTGATATTACGGACTGAAGCCCTTACCGGGATCCCTTTTTCGATCAATAGTCTTACAAGATTATTGCCTAAATGCCCATTTGCACCGGATACCAGTACTAGTTTTTTATTTGTCATAGCCATTGATTTTAAATGCTGTGACAAAGTTGAACTTTGCAGATTTAAAACCACTTCACAAATGTTACCTAATGATCTTCTTTCTGATACGGCTCAGACTTTTAGGGTTCATTCCAAGAAAAGACGCAATGTATTGCATAGGAACATTCTGGAGAATTTCGGGGTACTGGTCCATCATTTTTAAATAACGCTGTTCCGCATCAAGGGTGGCTAGCTCCCTGGCACGTGTTTCATTATAGGATAAGGATTGTTGAAATACCAAAAAGCTAAAATCCATAAAAGTAGGGCTCTGTTGTATAAGCTGATCAAGATCTGCTTTACTAATGCGCAAAAGTTCACATTCGGTAATACATTCCAGATTTTCATCAGACTTTTTCTGGTTAGTAAAATCAGCATAGGAGGTAATGAAACCAGGCGGACAGTTTATATGCGTTGTAACCTCATCGCCTTTATCATTGTAATGGAATATCCTCGCAAAACCCGAAACCACAAAATATAGATGTCCGGGTACCTTCCCTTCTTCCTCGATTATCCGGTTTTTTGGATAGCTCACCGGTTCAAAGTAGCGTATGCACAAATCTCTATCCTGGTTAGAAAGTTGTAGGCTTTTTGTAATAAGACTTAAAAGTTGACCGTGCATGGTACAAAGATAAAAAAAACAATGCTGATCAATCCCAAATGAAACCTGTTCCAGACTTTTATGAGAAAAGAAAGCGCCTGAGTCAGAGTTTTAATAACCTGGCTTAATTTTTAAACTCGCGGACTTCTGAATAACCGGCAGATTCATAAATTGGGCATGACGATGCGATCTCTGCCGCTTCATCCAGATTATTTGCCTTTAATAATATAAATCCACCTACGATC
>NZ_JBFTQI010001103.1:0-1390 GCF_056398925.1 Pedobacter sp. 01T416_2 | reverse complement strand
CTCATATCCTGCCCCGATCAAGTTGGTTTAGTTACAAATATTACCCGCGTGCTGGCTGCACACCAATTGAATATTGTTGCCATGCGCGAGTTTGTAGACGAAGCCAATAAATCGTTTTTTACCCGCATTGCCTGTACCGGAAACCTGAAAGATACAGAAAAATTAAAGGAAAAACTTTTAGAAAACCTGCCGAATGCTGCTGAGGTAAATTTAATTACCCAACAGGAAAAACAGATTGTCGTTTTGGTAACCAAGGAGTATCATTGTTTAGCTGAGATACTGATCAAAAACCAATTCAAAACTTTAGGGGCCAAGGTACAATGTGTAATAGGCAATTATGAAAGCCTGAGAGATTTTACCGAAAAATTGGGCATACCTTATTTTTATGTAGATCATTCCAATAAAGATAAAAGTGAATTTGAGGCTGAAGTTAAAACTATTATTAACCGGTTTGAGGTAGACTATTTAGTGTTGGCTAAATTTATGCGAATCCTTTCTGCCGATTTTGTAAAAGATTATGCAGGTAAAATTATTAATATCCATCATTCCTTTTTACCGGCTTTTATAGGTGCTAACCCCTATCGCCAGGCTTTTGATCGCGGGGTAAAAATTATTGGTGCTACCGCCCATTTTGTTACCGATAACCTGGATGAAGGCCCGATTATTACGCAACATACCAATCATGTAGATCATAATTTCGGTGTAAAAGAAATGGTTCGGGCAGGAAAAGAAATAGAGAAAAAGGTGTTGTTAGAAGCTTTGGAACTTATTTTCGAAGACCGCGTTTTTGTGAGTGGGAATAAGACGATTGTGTTTAAGTAGATAAGCGGTTTGCGTTTAGGGTTAAACGTTGAGTCCGAAATTTTATTACTGTGATACGTCTTGCTGAACTTGTTTCAGCATCTATCCAATCTGAAGCATTTTTTGAGTGTAAATAAATTTCTATATTTAAGTACACATAAATGACTTGATAATGAAATATTTATTCATCCTACTATTGTTATGCACGCTTGGTGCTAAAGGCCAAAATGGACTAACATTCGATAAGCGCCTATTAGATTGTGAAAATAAGTGGATTGCCATATCGCTCGACGGCGCAGGTAAGTACGGATATGGATACGTTTATCTGGATTATTCGGCAGGTCTTACCTTTGATCTCTATGGTTCATTTACTATTGATAGTGGTGCATTCAAGTCTGAAGCAATTAATAAACAGAGAAGCAGGATTACGCCAACAGAAGTTAAAGTAGCTATAATTCCAGCGGAAAGATTAAAAGAATTAATTGTTGAAGAATTTCCCACCATGTATAAAAACTATGCTGGTAATAATAATAGGAATTACCGATATATCAAGTTTATTCAAATATTTAATAATTGGAAAGAGTATAAT
>NZ_JBFTQI010001102.1:0-1397 GCF_056398925.1 Pedobacter sp. 01T416_2 | reverse complement strand
GCTACCGATTCTGGCAAATAGGTATAAGCTCTGTGGTCTTTAGAAAATAGTTTTCCAAAGAAAGGCGTTACCTGTTTAAAATAAAAACTATACAGTTGTTTTACCGGGAAAACCTTTGGCTTAGAAAATTCCAATATTACCATTTTCCCGTTGGGCTTTAATACCCTGTACATATCGGTTAATCCTTTTTCGAGGTTTTCGAAATTACGCACACCATAAGCGCAGGTAATCGCATCAAAAGTATCATTTTCGAAATGCAGACCTTCAGAATCGCCTACCTGAACGGTAAAAACTTCGTTTAAACTACGCTCGTTAATTTTCTTCTTGGCTACTTCTAACATACCTTCAGAAATATCAACACCAATTACCTTTTCGGGATGAAGCTTTTTAATGGCTTCAAAGGCAAAATCGCCAGTTCCTGTAGCTACATCAAGCAAAGTTCTCGGGTGGATGGAAACCAGTTCTTTAATGGCTTTCTTACGCCATAATACATCTATCCCTAAAGAAAGAAAATGGTTTAAAAAATCGTAAGTGCCCGAAATGTTATTAAACATGGTTGCAACCTGCTCCTTTTTAGTTGCATCTTCTACTTGGTATGGGGTGATATTCTGATTCATGATATGGGGCAAAGATAGAGAAAAGAGTTTGCAGTTGGGAGTTTGCAGTTGGGAGTTTAGCGATTCCCTTAAACTTTACGAATTGCTGACGACGGTAGGTTTTTGACTCCACACTCCAAACGCCCAACTCAAAACTAATTGTTACCTTTGCACTATGATTATCAAAACGGCAACATTTGTTTGCAGCAACACCCAGATTTCGGCACTACCAGCACCAACTATGCCCGAATATGCATTTATTGGCCGCTCTAACGTGGGTAAATCTTCATTAATCAATATGTTGGTTAATCAACATGGATTAGCCAAAACCTCTCAACGCCCGGGAAAAACACAATTAATTAATCACTTTCTGATTAACGAAGCCTGGTACATTGTCGATTTACCGGGGTATGGCTATGCCAAGGTTTCTAAAACCAGCAGAGAGAAATGGGAGAAATTTATCCGCGCCTATATAACCAAAAGAGAAAGTTTACAATGTGTTTTTGTTTTGATAGACAGCCGTTTAGAGCCACAGGGAATTGATATAGAATTTTGCTATTGGTTAGGTGAAAAACAGATACCTTTTTCGTTAATTTTTACCAAAGCTGATAAACAGGGCATGACAACTACCCAAAAAAATGTAGCTGCCTTTAAGAAAAAATTAGGTGAGTTTTTTGAAGAGATCCCTGCCACCTTTATTTCCTCTGCCGAAAAAGGAACCGGAAAAGATGAAGTGCTGAATTTCATTTATGAGGTGAATAAAGATTTTGTTGTGCCAACAGATTATAAGAAGTTTTAACC
>NZ_JBFTQI010001101.1:0-1399 GCF_056398925.1 Pedobacter sp. 01T416_2 | reverse complement strand
ATTGTGCACATCTTCTTTTGAGGCAGAAACGCCACGTTGATTGTACCTGTTATCACTCATGTTGGCGCAAAGATAAGGTTTTAAGAGGAAAGACTAAAGCTAAATACTTAAGGTTTTTTATGGCTAAATGGCAAGGCTTTTTTGCCCTAGGGCACCTGAGTTTATTTGCCATGAAGGCACAAAGCGCCCAGGGGTTTAAGGTTGTAAAAGATAGGGTTTCTTTTTTTTGGAAGTGAATATCCGTTTTTCATGGCGGCTTGCAGCCCCGCTTTTCCTCCTGCCGTTTTAAAGCTTTGGAACAGGGAAAAATAACTTGTAAAACGGCATCTGTACTATCGGGCTTAGGTACAAGGGGTAGGCTCTTTGTGGGTGGGTTTTTTCCTGCACAGGCCTATCTGAAATAAACCTGATTGCATGGATGCTGTAAACGGTGGATTTAAAAAAAATGGAGAATTTTACAGCAGGAAGGAAAGCAGGACTGGATTAACCGATGAGCATTGGTATTGCTTTCCAAAAAAAATGCTAGCTGACTGATTTATTTCAGGAGTGATCAATAAGCCAAGCATAAGTTTGGTATGAACAACTGGTTCGTTAATCAGTGGCCTTGATTCAATGTTCTAATTATTCGATAACAATCACTAGAATTAACCTCTCTCGATTAGATCCTGAAACAAGTTCAGGAGGACGTTGTGGTGGGGATAACTTAACCGATTTTAATAATTGATCGATTAACCAGTTTACCGTTTTTATTTGACAGTTTACTTGCAAAGGAAACCAATGACCAACGAACCAATGGCCAATGAACCAACAAAAAAAGGCGTAGAGTAAACCCTACGCCTTAAACCTTTTAGCTTACGCCTTTCTTATTTCATGAATAATAATTCTCTGAATTTTGGTAAAGGCCAAACGCTATCGTCAACAATTTGCTCTAATTTATCAGCGTGGTAACGGATGATATCGAAGTAAGATTTAACTTTCTCATCGTAAGCAATCGCTTTCTCGCGGGTATCTTCGATTTTGTTGGTTAATTTACGTTCTTCTAACATCGCATCGATATTGGTTTTAACAATTTCTAAATGCTCTGATAGTTTTTTAACGATATCGATAGAAACTTTGCTATCTACACCAATTGCTTTTAATCCTTGTACGTTTTCGATTAAAGAGTTTTGGTAAGCAATCGCAGCTGGGATAATGGCAGTGTTAGCCACTTCGCCCATTACACGTGCTTCGATCTGTAGTTTTTTATAGAAGTTTTCTAACATGATTTCATGACGGGCATGAATCTCACGTGCGCTATAAATACCTGTTGTTGCAAATAACTCAGCAGATTTTTCAGTTAAATAAGCATCTAAAGCTTTTGGTGTAGTTTTGATGTTTGATAAACCGCGTGTTGCAGCTT
>NZ_JBFTQI010001100.1:0-1399 GCF_056398925.1 Pedobacter sp. 01T416_2 | reverse complement strand
GTTTTTACCATTTAAGGAATGTAAGGACATATAAACTTAAATGCTCTTATATGTCTTAAATGGTTGATCGAAAATGCTGGTGTACGTGTTTGGTGACTATTGCACTTGCAGTGGCAAAAATGTAGTTTGCAATTAGATGCTTAAAAAAAGATGGTAACATTTCCTTAACACTACCGCCTAATATCAATTTATCTAAAACATTTTATCTYAACATCAGCACTAAAAACTACCAAGGACTAAACCTATTATTAATATTAAATCAGGATTCAATTAACAGCACATTAACATCTTTGTCATCATAAAAAATCAGAACTAATCATAATGAAATCTGCCTGAACAGCAAAAAAACAGGCTCAGGCAAGCTTTATAACCGTTAAAAAAACAAATGATGATGAAAAATTTACTTATTGCAGTGTTGTTCCTGTTTTGCCTTGTCCAGAACCGGGCATTTGCACAAACAACCCAGGCATCAATTTCGGGTGTAATCACCGATCAACAAAAGAAACCTACTCCTGGAGTTTCGGTGCAGATCAGAAACAATTCAACAGGTTTCACTACTAAAACATCTACCAACGCTCAGGGCGAGTATACTTTTAAAGAGCTTCCATTGGGTGGCCCTTATTCGGTAAAAGCCATTTATGTAGGTTTTGGCGAGCAGATCAGAAATGGCTATATGTTAAACCTTGGCGATGTGGTTAGGGTAAACGTTGCCATGCAGGAAGCTTCGCAGGATTTAGACGCGGTACAGGTCGTGGCTTCGGGTTTGAGGAACAAAGTTCAAAACTTTGGCGCTTCTACAGAAATTTCGGCCAAAACAATGAACCAATTACCCGTAAACGGGCGTAATTTTTCTAACTTAATGGATTTATCTCCTTTAAGCCGTGGTGGAAATATTTCGGGGCAGTTAGGTTCTTCTACAAATTATACCATTGATGGAATGAATGCTAAAAACCCAACATCAGCCGGTAGTACGACGAGTCGTAGTGGTGCGCCATATTCAATTTCTATTGAGGCGGTTCGCGAGTTTAAGGTAGTAACCAATCAATATGATGTTACTTTAGGCAGAGCAGGTGGAGGTACCGTAACTGCTGTAACTAAATCTGGTACAAACACAGTAAGTGGAAGCGCCTTTGGTTATGGCCGTGCAGATTGGTTAGCCAGCCGTTACGATATTAGAGGTGTAAAGCGCGACAATGATTTCTCTACTTATCAATATGGTTTTACTTTAGGTGGCCCGATTATCAAGGATAAATTACACTACTTCGTTGGTTTAGATCATCAGAAAGATGCTCGCCCATTAATTATTGCCGATGTTAATGGGCCCGCTGATGAAGCACGTTTCAGAATCACCAATAGTACTTTAGCACAGTTTTTAGATGTTGCCCGTACTAAATATGGC
>NZ_JBFTQI010001099.1:0-1402 GCF_056398925.1 Pedobacter sp. 01T416_2 | reverse complement strand
CTGTTAGTATAGCTCGATCTTTTAAGTTTTTTTCTGAAAAATATTGATTAAGAAAATCTGTTATTTCATCCTCAGCCAAAACACCTTTAATTGAGGACTTATAAAAAAGTTCTTTTTTCATATCAAAGATCATTTTTAGGCTTTCCAATTCTGTTCCCAATTCATTACTGGTCTTGGAAAGAAAAGCAGACATGCGATCTTCCATTAATGCCAAAACTCCAATATAAATAGCTTTTAGAAATTTCGCATCTCGTTCGGAGGTAGGAAGATTGTCAAAATAATTGAAGACGATTTGGTTCTCTATTTCGAACTCTTTTATCTCTACACGTTTGAGCTTCTGATTGACCTGTAACATACTAACTACTAATAATTAACAATATTCGTTTCTGTATTTAATAAAATAATTAGATTATAAATCTAAAATCTTTTATATTATTTTCAATTACCCACTTTTCAAATTCTTGAACTACCCCTTTAGAAAAAATTTCATTAAAAGGCTCTTCTCTACAAGTCAAGTCAATCATATCATCCAAAGTTGCTTCTATTGATTTTTTAATACCCTCGTCTGTCTTAATTTTTTGATATATCGTCCAAGGTTTATCCTTAGTTACTGAGGACAAATAATTACCATTGGCATCAAGCATTATCTTATCATGGGCAACTTCAAAAGTAGATATAGAAACTCTATGAACTACCCTTAATCCTGATTTTCTTGCTTTTACTATTTCATCATAAATATCTTGATTCCCTGTCCATACATTGTTTGTGTTTCCAGCCTTATTTTTAGGGTAATCACTATCATGTAATACAGAAAAATTTATTTTAAAGTGTGATAGCATCTTTATTAAGGGAATGATTGTATATTTCCCTCTTGCCCTTATTAATATGGGCTTACAATTAATATGATATTTTTCAGGATCTAACCTCATAATTGTATCGAAAGCTGCAAATTCAGTATCACCTTCCACAATAACGGGATATTGTCCAAAAAACATTTCCGAAAGATTTTGATCGAAGCTATTGAGCAATTTTAAATTTTCAATCTCGTGGGGTGAGAATTTAACATCATCTGATCGGTATGTATGAGGGATGGGATTTCCAGCATCTCGTGATAACCGAACAATTGTTGTGTGATCCTCGAAAGGATTTATAAAAAGAGGGCTATGTGTTGTCAACATAACTTGCCAAGACGGGTCATTTGCAAGTTCATATAAATACTTGGATGCCGCTCTTATACCATTTGGATGAAGAGCTATTTCTGGCTCATCAATTAATAGCATATATCCAGGTAAAGCCACCTCATTGTCCCTCTCATCGATTGCTTTTTCTGCTTCAATATCTTTAGTTGCTTGTAGTTCTTTTATTTTCTCATCAATGGCAATCTGCTTAATTTGTTTCGTAC
>NZ_JBFTQI010001098.1:0-1403 GCF_056398925.1 Pedobacter sp. 01T416_2 | reverse complement strand
GATGCAGGCTTAATCATCATTTTATTTGGTGTTGGTTCTGTTCTTGGCTCAGCAACAGGTGGAAAATTAACAGACATGATTGGCTTTCGCCCGGTACAGGTTTTATCCTCCATCGTTAGTGGCCTGTTATTTATTTTATTTTCTACCCTCACCCACTTTTATAGTCTTTGTATCCTGGCGGTTGTAATCAGTTTTTTCTCGGAGGCTTTCCGACCGGCCAATTTTACAGCGGTTGCCCACTATGCCGCGGAAGGTACTTTAACGAGATCATACTCTTTAAACAGGTTGGCTACAAACATGGGCTGGTCTATAGGGATCAGTTTTGCAGGTATAATCGCTTCTATTAATTATAGATTACTTTTTATTGTTGAAGGCGTTGTAAGTATTATTGTGGGTTTGTTGATCTTATCATTTTTACCACAGGTGAAGGGCTTTATCAAAAAAGCAAAGGAAACAGCCAATAATATGATTATTATGAAACCGTGGCAAGATGCTTTCTATGTAAAGTTTATCCTTCTCACCACAATATTTATTACCTGTGCCTTTTTAATGTTCAGGATTGTGCCCGTATTTTTTAAACAAGAATGGCATATTGATGAATTCGCCATCGGCCTTATAATCGGTATCAATGGCGCTGTTATTGCCCTTTTCGAGATGGTGATGATCAATAAAATTGAGGCAAAACGATCGCCCATATTTTTCATCATTATAGGTGCTGTTCTATTTTCGGCTGCTTATGTGATACTAAGTGTTCCAATAAGTCTTCACATTGTTATGGCGATATTAACAATTGTTGTTTTTACTGCAGGGGAGATGCTTACCTTACCTTTTATAAACACCATTGTAATCAGCAGGAGTAACGCGCACAACAGGGGACTATATGCCGCAGGCTATACCTTAAGTTGGTCCTTTGCACAACTTGCTGGTCCGTATCTGGGCTTTTTAGTAGCGGAGAATCTTGGCTATAACTGGCTTTGGTTGGGATTGGCGGGTATGCTTTTATTATGCACCTGGGGATTTAATACACTGAATAAAAAGCAGGCGAAAACTGTTTTACAAAAAAGTGAAGCGCAGCTGGAAATTGAATAAAATTTCCAGCCGAACAGTATTTATTTAACTTTCTGGGCTTTTACACCTTCATTTGTGATTTTTATAGGAAGAATGTTACCGTCTGCATCAAACTTCATTTCATCAATACAGGTAACTCGATGATTGCCATCAGTTTCGGTTAAGGGTCGGCGGTGGTAAACAATGTAATATTGTCCTTTTTTCTCGTTAATAATTACAGAGTGATGGCCTGCACCGGTAGCAATGGCCGCATCCTGCTTTAATATTTTGCCAATCCGCTTAAACGGACCAAATGGCGAATCGCCAACGGCATAAGCTACTGAATAATCGGGACC
>NZ_JBFTQI010001097.1:0-1405 GCF_056398925.1 Pedobacter sp. 01T416_2 | reverse complement strand
CTACCATATCATCTGTAGAGCTCATAATGGAATCGTCCATTGTTTTAAAGAAACGCCACATTAACTCTCCATCAGCTCCGTTGTTTATGGTTAAGAACATGGTGCCTGTTCCAGATTTTCCACCAAAGCCACCAAATAAAACAGCAGAGGCGATTGCACCAGCTTCAGATTTCGTTTGCTCAGTTTCAAAACGCCCACCGATAACAGCATCAACACCAAGTATTTTGGCTAGTTCATCTTTAGTTGTTTCGTCTAACTTACCTAAAACACCTGCTTTTTTTAATAAGATGTTTGTTTTGTCAACATCCTGGAAAGTTACGGTATAATCAGAAGCTTTCCTTAACAAAAAAGTGTACATACTGGCCTGTATTGATCTTGCCATCGACTCTTCCTGGCTTTTGTTTCCTTCTGCACTGAAGTTTTTTGGTTGTTTCCGGTAAGAAATTTTTACCTCGAAAGGTAAGATGGCTACAATTTTTTGTGTTTTGATTGTCTCCTTTAGTTTCGGACTTTCGAAAATTTGCTTCGAGCCTTCAAATTGTGCTTTGGTTAAGACCGTAAAGCAGCATAAGATAGCGAGCGTTAATAAGATTTTTTTCATTATTTGTTTGTTTAATTTTCTGGCGAATATAAAAATATCTTTTAATTAATGTAATTTAAATTTTACCTGAGGCTTTATGCTTAACCATTTTCGCGTTTTGTTTAACTTGCGCCAAATTTTAAATGCAAACGGGATAAATGGAGTGGAAATATTTACTTTCGAATAAGAGATACGGACAAGAACAATATGGTGCCAGCACAGATCGGGCACGGTCTGATTTTCAGCGTGATTATGACCGGTTGATTTTTTCGTCTCCTTTTAGAAGGTTGCAGAACAAAACCCAGGTTTTCCCATTGCCAGGAAGTGTTTTTGTACATAACCGTTTAACGCATAGTTTAGAGGTTGCCAGTGTGGCCCGCTCCATGGCCAATATTTTTTTAAAAAGTGTAGAAGAGCAACAACCGCAACTGATTAAAGATGTTCCTTTAATTAACGAAGTGGGTAATATCGTGGCTGCCGCTGCACTGGCGCATGATTTGGGAAACCCAGCCTTTGGGCACTCAGGAGAAGCAGCTATTTCACGATATTTTACCGATGGCGATGGGAAAGTTTATCAGAAAGAAATGAAGGAATCGCAGTGGCACGATTTAATTAATTTTGAAGGTAATGCAAATGCCATCCGGATCCTTACCCATCCGCTAAAAGGAAAAGGCAACGATGCTTATGCGTTAACCTATTCTACTTTGGCTTCGATTGCAAAATACCCTTGCGCCTCAATTGCGGGTAAACAAAAGGGGGTGCTGCACCGTAAGAAATACGGTTTCTTTCAATCAGAAGAAGAAACTTTTAAAAAGATCGCAGAAG
>NZ_JBFTQI010001096.1:0-1410 GCF_056398925.1 Pedobacter sp. 01T416_2 | reverse complement strand
GTTTAGGTAATCTGTATTCCTCAGTGTAAAACTCAGTGAACTCGGTGGTTAAATGAAGTTGTATTTTAGCCCTCGCATAAATTCTTTTATAGACAATAATCTTGAAAATTTCCCCAAAATTACCATCTTTATAAAAGTATGAACAGTTTTTTTTCGGGTACATCTATTTTGTTTTTTCTCGGTTGCTTGGCGTTAGGCGCGTTGTATGCCTGGTTGCTGTATCGCGGCAACAAAAATTTGGATAAAAAGCTTCAGTATGGCTTAACTGCCTTGCGGATTATCGTAGTGACTACCATTGCGTGGTTAATATTTGCACCGCTCATCAAAACATTAAATTATACCTTAGATAAACCCGTAATCATTATCGGACAAGATAATTCTCTTTCCGTAAGTCAGGTTAAGGCAGTTGGTTTCGACCAAAAATTATACGAAAATAACCTTAAAGCTTTACAGGATAAACTATCAGACAAGTACGAGGTAAAAACGCTTCACTTTGGCGATCAGGTTGCAGATGGTTTCGATTTTAAAAATCAGGGAAAATTAACAGATGCCTCGGCTTTTTTTCAGAAAGTTAGAGATGAATATACCAATAGAAATGTTGGCGCCGTTATTTTAGCCACCGATGGTATTTTTAATCACGGTGGAAATCCGCTGTACAGCGTAAATCAGATTAATGCCCCGGTTTATACTATTGGCCTGGGTGATAGTATCCCAAAGCGCGATGTTTTAATTTCGAACGTAAATTACAATAACATTGTATACCTGGATGACGATTTTACGATCGAAGTTCAGGTTCAGGCTTTTCAAAGTGATGGCGAAAGTACTTCTTTAACGGTTAACCAAAATGGTGTTAAGGTAGAACAGCAAAATATTTCGATTAATGGAAGTTCCTTTGTTAAAACGATCCCGGTTAAGATCCATGCGGGTAAAATTGGTGTTCAGAAATATACCGTTCAGCTCGGGGCATTGAAAAATGAAATTACTACCCGGAATAATATCCAAACTTTTTATGTCGAAGTTATTGATGGTAGGCAGAAAGTATTACTTGCTGCGGTGGCACCACACCCTGATTTGGGCGTGTTAAAAGAAGCTATTTCGCTCAATAAACACTACGAGGCTAAACTTGCACTTGCTGATGATTTAAATACAACAGATCCGTCTAAATTCGATCTGATCGTATTGTATCAATTGCCCGATGTGCAAAACATTTCGTCAACGTTTTTAAAGAAATTAACTGGATTAAAGAAACCGATCTGGTACATTTTGGGCGCACAGAGCAATATAAATGCTTTTAATCAAATGCAAAATCAGGTCAACTTAGGTTCTGCAAATGGTTCCATTCAGGAAGTGTATGCCGATTTTGCCAATGGATTTACAAGCTTCAATCTTACGGAAGATGACAAGAAGCAG
>NZ_JBFTQI010001095.1:0-1411 GCF_056398925.1 Pedobacter sp. 01T416_2 | reverse complement strand
TTCATCTTTCGATCCTTTGTTAAGTCCGTTCGGAAGGTTAACCGTAAATGCAGGCGCAATACCCGTTTTTAATCAGCGTATCGGCAAAGTAAGCACACAACAGCCATTGTTGTTCTTTGCCAATGAAAATGGCTTAAAGATAGGTTATTTGATGGGAGAGGGGCTTTGGAGATGGAAACTTTCAGAAGCTGAAAATGAAAGCAATCAATTGGTTTTAAATGATCTGATTTCAAAAACGGTTCAATACCTATCTGTTAAAGATGATAAGAGAAGGTTTAAGGTGTTTACTTCAAAGTCTGCTTATGATGAAAATGAAACCATCCAGTTTAACGGTACCCTTTATAACGATAGCTATCAGCCTGTAAATGAGTCGGAAGTTAATCTTCAGGTTAAAAACGAAGCGGGCAAGGTGTTTAATTATATTTTTTCTAAAACCGAAAATGCTTATCAGCTAGATGCAGGAACCATGCCTGCAGGGAATTATTCTTATCTCGCCAATACCGAACTGGGTGGAAAGAAATTCACGGCTACAGGTAGTTTCTATGTAAATGCGTTGATTGCAGAATTTCAGCAAACAACAGCCAATCATCAGCTGTTAAATACGATATCCAAACAAAGCAATGGTAAATTGTTTATGCCAGAAAACCTACTCAAAATAGCTGATGAGATAGCTAAAAATGAGAATATTAAAACCATCAGCTATGAAGACCGTAAATACGACGAACTGATCAGTATGAAATGGCTATTCGGCTTAATTTTGATTTTGCTGGGAGTAGAGTGGTTTTTAAGAAAAAGGAACGGAGAACTTTAAGTTTGGAGTGCAGTCAGATGTTACCATCTGACTGATTAGATTGTTTTGAAATTGAGTAAACCACAGTATTCAATTAATTTGAAAATGTCAGGTGGTAACACCTGACACCACGAAAAAGATTATATGGGATTAAGAAACAGAAGTTTATTTCTGGAGAAAAAATGTTTTTTCGTGACTACCAGTTGTTATAAACATTTAAAACTTCTCGAAAGTGACTCATGTAAATTAATAATTGTCAATAGTTTAAATTTCATTGCTTTAAAATATAAGATTTCAATTCTTGGTTATGTAATCATGCCTAATCACTTTCATGTCTTATTCTATTTCAACGATGAAAATAAATTATCGGATAGTATGCGTGATTTGAAAAAATTTTGCGCTTTTGRGATTCGAAAATACCTGGAATCTAGCAAGAATTCAATGCTAAATTTGATAAGGATTGAAAGTGATAAACAAGCATTTAAAGTTTGGGAAGATAGATTTGATGATGTCTGGATAGGTAGTAAGGAACTTCTGGAAATTAAATTGGAATATATTCATCAGAACCCGTTGCAATCTCATTGGAATTTGAGTGAGTATCCCGAAAATTATAGATACAGC
>NZ_JBFTQI010001094.1:0-1412 GCF_056398925.1 Pedobacter sp. 01T416_2 | reverse complement strand
GTTTTATCATTGATCCTGATGGTTTTCCCAATCGCATCGTTATAGTTAACTACATTGAGTTTTTTTAACATGGTTTCGTTTACTACAATATCTTTGAGTGTATCACTCTTAGATAAGCCTTTACCAGCAATAATTTCTAAACCAAATGTTTTAAAATAGTTTTCATCTCCTGTTTTGGTGTTGGCCTGAAAAGTTGATCTTACTGTTCCATTGTACCTGAAATTACTTTCGTTATTAAAATCAGAAGATGGCGCCGCACTGCAATAGCTGGATGACAATACGCCTGGAATTTTATTGATCTGATCCTGCAAAGTATGGTATCGGGTAATTGCCATGCTATCATAAGGCACATCAACCAGGGCTACCGCTGTAGGGATAAAACCAAGGGGTTTCTCTCGCATGTAACTCATTTGCCTTAATACAACCAAAGTGCCTATAATCAAAATAATAGTGATTGCAAATTGAACCACAACAAGAATCTTCCTCAAACTTAAGCCTGCAGCATTCGCGGTAATTTTATTTTTAATGGCTAATGCTGGGCTATAGCCAGACATGACCATTGCTGGATAAAAGCCAGCTAAAAAGCTTACCAGTAATACCAAAACAACCATAAATACAAATATGATCGGGTGCTCGATAATGCTAAATGAAATATGATCTTTAAACAGGCTTTGCATGCCCGGCAAGGCTACTTCTGTTAAAACACAACCTACCAGTAGTGAAATAACTGTTATCGTTAAAGTTTCTGTTAAAAACTGTACAATTAATTGCCTGCGCAAACTACCCATCACTTTACGTACACCAACTTCTTTCCCCCTGCTTACGGCCTGTGCAGTAGCAAGGTTGATAAAGTTGATACATGCAGTCAGCAATAAAAAAGCACCAATTATGGCCAATCCATAAAGTTCTTTCTTCGGCATTACTTTGTTCGCAAAATTGCCCAGATCTGCATTATAGTGGATATCTCTTAGCTGTTGAAACCGATGGCTTTCTTTCGAAACATTATCTCTTTGATAGTATTTAGTAATAAACTGAGGGAGGCTTTTACTTGCATCCTCAATAGATGCTCCCTCTTTTAGTAATACATAACATTCAGAAGTAGAAGAAACTGTGCCCCAGTTAGTCGACTCTGGCCTTGCCTGGTTTAGATAAGTTTTATAAGAAATGATTACTTTAAGTGGAAAAGAACTGTTATCGGGTGTTTTTTCTATAATACCGGTAACTTTAAGATCTACTTTGTTCTGAAAATTAATGCTCTTCCCAACTGCTTTGTGCCAATCTCCGAAAAGTTTATTGGCCATCTCATCTGATAACACAACAGTATTGGGCTGACTTAGTGATTGGCGCGGATTTCCTTCAAGCCATTTAAAGCTTAAAATCTCAAAAAAATCAGGTTCTGCATAATGTACGCT
>NZ_JBFTQI010001093.1:0-1417 GCF_056398925.1 Pedobacter sp. 01T416_2 | reverse complement strand
ATTAGGTATATTTTACTGTGAATTAAAGATGTTTTTTCATTACACATATATACTTTAAAAGGAAATAGCTGAGTATAGTTGTAAGAATAGATCCGAAGGTTTTTAATTTTTATCTTGTACAAACCCCGTATGAAGAATAGAATAATAATAGGTATAAAACCTAGGAATATTCTAAGGTCTCTGAAATAATAAGCCAATACAATCAATAGTGCTATTAGGCCGTAGCTAATGTATGAAAGTGTTTCTGCAAGCTTAATCCACTTATTCCTGATTATTTGTTTATCAAAGTCTGTATTGCATTTCTGAATAATGAGTTTATAGATATTTCTTTCACGATCACCATAAAAATCCTCGATATTGTTTGTGGTAATTAACTTAACATCAATGTTTTTATCTTTTAGATTAATCAATTCTGAAATTAGGTATGGTGATAGGTAAGGGGATATGATTTTGACAGAATGTTTTGCACTCCTCATATCATCCATTAACTTTTTACCTGCCCCTTTTCCTATATAAATATCACAAAGTGCGTTATTGTAGTACATAACTGAGATCTTAAGTTTCTGTTTTTGTTAACTATCTCATTATAATATATTTATTTAATGCAAGTAGTATTATGATTAAGGTAATATTTTTTGACAAATAATAAGAATTTTATTAATCAAACCATTGTAGCTAAACCTGGTAGGAGCGAACACGAGTGTAACGAAGTAAAGCGGATAACAGGACTATACCAACCAAAAGGCACAGAACCCTTCATTTTCAAATAATAGTTAACTGTTTAAATTGTATAAACTGGTGAACTATTGAAGAATGAGAACTATGATGCAAAGGGTTAAAACAGCCCATAGTTCATAAACCTGATTGAAGCGGTAGCTCCCGATTGAAAAGAGGGACTACAAGCAAAAAGCAGGGCCACAGCCCCCCAAATGTACAGAACCCTTAATTTTCAAGAAATGTTTAATTGTTCAAGCGGTAGAAATCGGTTCACCGTGATATGCCTCAATTAACCGACTTGAGCAGTAAACCGGTTAAACAAACTAACAATCTTTTAACTTTTCAACAAAACAGTTGTAAAATGCTTATTCGTGTTATCTTTATGGCTTTTGTAAATTAATTTCAGTTTTGGCTAAAGACACGAATAAAGAAACCCCGTTAATGCAGCAATACAACGCGATTAAAGCGAAGTATCCGGGCGCACTTTTACTATTTAGGGTTGGCGATTTTTATGAAACCTTTGGCGAAGATGCCATTAAAACGGCACAGATATTAGGCATAGTATTAACCAGAAGAGGTACCGGGCCCAATGGCGGCGCTTTAGAACTGGCTGGTTTTCCGCATCACTCGTTAGATAATTATTTATCCAAACTGGTACGGGCAGGACAACGGGTAGCCATTTGCGATCAGCTGGAAGACC
>NZ_JBFTQI010001092.1:0-1419 GCF_056398925.1 Pedobacter sp. 01T416_2 | reverse complement strand
GCCCACCTTGGTGAAAATTAAAAACTGATTTTGATCTGCTTTTATTTTATATTTCTTAACCAAATCTTCGGGCTTTGCCGGATAGTTCCGCACAATCACATTTCCTTTTAAATTTTCTTGTTTCTTAAGTGCCGCGGTAGTAAGTACAGCTTCAATTTTAAATATCCTGCCTGGGAAATCTTTATTTACCATAGCCGAACTAAACAGCTGTGTTTGAGGATGTAGTTTTAAAAGATTGTAAGTTGTGCCAATTAAATTAAAAGCGCCCGATTTTAGTAAAGCAGCATCTGGTTCGTATAAGTAATCACCAGTGTTTAAATCGTCAATAAACTGAATTGAACCATTTGAAGCTGATCTGTAAAAGGAAAAATCTTTTTCAATCCCGTTATTTAGGGTTACAGCTATAATTTTCGTATCACCATTGTAATCTTTATCAATGATCCATAAGAGTTCTTTGCATTCATTTTTTACACTCACAATATGAATCTCGCTAACTTGTTTCAATTCTGATAATCCTGCTGAAATATCAAGTAAAGGAGCAGTTTTGACGATTATTCTCGATGATTTTTCTAATAAGGCATCCAGATTACTTGCAATGTCGGGTGTACAGTCTTTTAGCATAAAAACTTTGCCCTTTTCGGCCCTTCGGGCAGGATCTACATAAATCGTATCAAATGATGCATCACTGGTCTGGAGGTAAGCAATTCCGTCTTCTGCTTTAAATTCGATATTTGCTATATGTAAAGCCTGCGCATTATGTTTAGCTATTGCGGATAGTTCAGGGTTAATTTCGCAATGTGTAACCGCTTTTACCTTTTTAGAAAAGTAATAGCTGTCTATCCCGAAACCTCCGGTAATATCAATTAAAGTATTGCCTTTAGCTAGTTTAGATTTGTATTTAGCGGTAATTTCAGAAGAAGTTTGTTCAATGGATAATACAGGAKGGTAATAAATACCTTGAGTGTTAAACCAGGTGGGTAATTTTTTTTCTGATTTTTTTTTTGCGGTAATTTGTGTGGCCAGTTCGGCTGCAGTAATACCCTCGAACGGACTTTTTGCTAAAGCAATCTGATTCACATCTGCATTTAAATTTGTGCTGATATAGTCTTTTACGGCTTTGGCTAAAAGTTTATTGTTCATTGTTTAAATTCAGGTCCTTGTTATGAGGGTAGGCGGTATTGTCAGTCTGAGCCTGTCGAAGACCTGCAGGTAATCTCAAATAAATAAGATACTTGTCCTTCGACAAGCTCAGGATGACAATATTTTTTTAAGTTAATGATATTATAAGTTTTAGACCCTATTCTTCATCACCATCTGGCAAGTATGACGGCTTTTAACTTCCAATAAAATATCCTTATCAACCGTTACACGATCAATAGTTTGTTGGTTATAATAGCGGATGGTTACCAGTTCCAGGCC
>NZ_JBFTQI010001091.1:0-1427 GCF_056398925.1 Pedobacter sp. 01T416_2 | reverse complement strand
GATTTAGGGATTACACCGATTTGTTAAGGCGATTTTAGTTTTAGTGCTCTTGCTTTAGTCTTTAAGCTTTAGTCTTTTACCTTCGGGATGATTACACAGATTTAGAGATTACACCGATTTGTTAAGGTGATTTTAGTTTTAGTGTTCTTGCTTTAGTCTTTGGTCTTTCTGCTTTTTTCCTTTCGGGGTGATTACACAGATTTTGAGATTGCACAGATTATAGTCTTTAAGCTTTTTGTTTTCGGGGTTTTCACCATTGAGAAATTAAGGACATTAAGGTTTTTTGCCACGGAAACACRGATTTACACGGAGTTTGGCTCGTTATGTTAGTCTTTGGTSTTTCTGCTTTAKTCTTTAAGCTTTTTGTTTTAGTCTCTGGTCTTTARGCTTTAGTCTTTATGTTTGGTCTTTCTGCCTTAGTCTTTAAGCTTTTTGTTTTAGTCTCTGGTCTTTAAGCTTTAGTCTTTATGTTTGGTCTTTCTGCCTTAGTCTTTAAGCTTTTTCCTTAAGGGATGATTACACAGATTATAGTCTTTCAGCTTTTTGCCTTACCTTTGAATTTGTACATGGTTAAGAATATTTACTTCGCTTCCGATTTTCATTTAGGCACGCCAAATTATGCCGAAAGCCGTGCCCGTGAAGCGCGTATTGYAAGCTGGTTGAATTTTATTGAACCGAATTGCAGCGAGCTGTTTTTAATGGGCGATATTTTCGATTTCTGGTTCGAGTATGCTAAAGTAATTCCGAAGGGATTTATCCGTTTACAGGGTARGTTGGCGGCCATGGCCGATGCCGGGATAAAAATCTATTTTTTTAAAGGTAACCATGACATGTGGGTGCGCGATTATTTTACGCAGGAAATTGGCATGGAAATCATCAGCGATGAAATGATCATGGAGCGTAACGGTAAGAAATTTTACCTGCACCATGGCGATGGTTTAGGGCCAGGGGATAACAAATATAAATTTTTAAGAAAGATTTTTAGAAGCAAGTTTTGCCAATGGTTGTTTGCCCGTTTACATCCAAATCTGGGGATCTGGATTGCAAACGGATGGAGCCAGGGTAGTAGGGCTGCGCAAACCGAAAAAGAAGTTTTTTTAGGCGAGGATAAAGAATGGCTGGCCATTTATGCCAAAGAGCAATTGCATAAGGAGCATTTCGATTATTTTATTTTCGGACATAGGCACCTGCCGCTCGATATCGCTTTGGGTAATGGGAGCCGCTATGTTAATATTGGCGAATGGCTCAACTATAATTCTTATGGGGTTTTTGATGGTGTGGATTTAAAATTGGAGTATTACAAGCCAGATGCTTAATTTTTAAGTTCATTTTTTGGAAAGCAGTGTCTGTAGCTTTTTTTAATGTTCGTCGGGCTTTTCGTTATAGTCCCGAAAAATCGGGAGCTGTCACTTCAATCCCGTTTAGAT
>NZ_JBFTQI010001090.1:0-1427 GCF_056398925.1 Pedobacter sp. 01T416_2 | reverse complement strand
CCTGCAGTGCCCACAGGCATAAAAATAGGGGTTTGTATTTCGCCATGAGCAGTTGTTACCGTTCCGGCTCTGGCTTTAGATAGTGGATCGTTAGCCTGTAAACTAAATTTCATCTGTTTCTATTTATTTTTCTCCAATTGTTAGGTGGAGCTTACCACCATCAAATTACGTTTTATTAAAACTAATTGTTATTTTGACGGTAGGCGGTTCACATGTGTTTTTTCTCGTCGAAAATCTGCCAAAAATAGCAAAAATTGAGGGCATATTTTTGTTTAATTTTTTATCCACATAAAAGTGATTTACAGATTAAAAATGAGAAATTTGCGCCTATTTATTTAACCATCGTGATATTAACCCTGCTTGAAATTATTCTGCTCTCTATATTGGCTTTTTGCCTTTTGGTCCAGCTTTACTATGTACTTTTTGTTCATTTGAAATTGGCCAATGTAGGCATAGAGGAGATCCCGTTATCGGCACAAAAACCGTTAAGTGTAATTGTTTGTGCCCGAAACGAAATTGTAAATTTAGAACAGTATCTGCCTGCATTATTAAGCCAGGATTATCCGGAGTTCGAAGTTGTGGTGGTTAACGATCGCTCTTGGGATGGTACAGAGGAGTTTTTAGAACAATTAGAGAAGAAACACCGTAACCTGAAAGTAGTTAAGATTTTAGATAACGATAAATTTATAGCAGGTAAGAAATTCGCGGTAACCATGGGTATAAAGGCAGCTAAGTATGATTGGCTGGTTTTTACTGATGCAGATTGTACACCAGCTTCTGAGCATTGGTTAATGGATATGCAACAGCCTGCTGATGAAAATACTGAAATCGTTTTGGGCTACTCGCCCTATATGAAGAAAAGAAGTCTGTTAAATGCATTAATCCGCTTCGAAACCTTTTTTACTGCTGTAAATTACCTGGCTTTCGCCTTAAAAGGCATGCCGTATATGGGGGTTGGACGTAATATGGCCTATAAAAAATCGCTTTTTTTTAAAAATAAAGGCTTTGCAGCACACATGCATATCCCATCTGGAGATGATGATTTATTCGTAAACGCACATGCCAATAAATACAATACAGAGATCCGTTTACACCGCGATAGCCATGTTTGGAGCGAACCCAATAATACCTGGGGAGGTTACCTGAGGCAGAAAAAACGTCATTTTGGCGCCGGAAAGTTCTATAAATCGAAGCATAAGTTTATTTTAAGTCTTCAGATTGTTTTTCAGTTTTTGTTTTATGCGTTCTTTGCCACATGTATGTTTTTTAGCCGTGAGGCGCAATATGTAGCCCTAGGCATCCTCGGATTAAGCATCATCATCAGGTGTTTTATCTATCCAAAATTGCTGAAACGCTTAAACTATAGCGATTTGCGTTGGTGGTTCCCGATTTTAGACATACTTTTGTTTCTGTTTTTAACCCTGAAC
>NZ_JBFTQI010001089.1:0-1429 GCF_056398925.1 Pedobacter sp. 01T416_2 | reverse complement strand
GCCTAAGCTCTGGTAGGTGCTTATAAATGCCCTTTCTTCGCTATCTTTCATTTTAAATACATCCTGACCAAAAAACTTACTGTCGTAACTGAAATTGAGGTAACCCAAAATGGTTGGGCCGATATCAATCTGTGCGGTGAGTTTCTCGAATTTGCCTGGTGCAATGTGCCCTGGGCTGTAAAAAATCATTGGGATGTGGTATTTATCTACTGGTAATTCTACTTTACCAGCACTAGAAGCACAGTGATCGGCTACAATTATGAATAAGGTGTTCGAAAACCAGGGTTTTTGCTTTGCTTCACGTATAAATTTACCGATAGCGTAATCGGTGTATTTAACCGCGCCTTCTCTTCCCGTGTGCGATGGAATATCAATCCTTCCTTCTGGATAGGTATAGGGGCGGTGGTTCGAAACCGTCATAATTTGCGCAAAGAAGGGTTTCTTGTCTTTATAGTCTTTATCCAGTTCGCGTAACGAAAGCGTAAATAAATCTTCATCGGCAACCCCCCAGATATTTGAATAATGGATCTCTGAATCCTGAAGTGCACTTCTATCCGTTACCTGATAACCATTGTTGGAAAAGAACTCGTTCATATTATCAAAATACCCATAACCACCATAAATAAATCTGCTGTTGTAACCTTTTGAACGGAATATGCTACCTAAGGTAAACAGGTTTTTATTATCTGGCCGTTTAACGATCGATTGTCCAGGGGTAGGCGGGATGCAAAGTGAAAGTGCTTCCAGACCACGCACCGTACGCGTTCCCGAAGCGTATAAATTGTTAAAGAGCAAACCTTCTTTTGCCAGCGTATCGAGCTGTGGGGTAATGTGCTGGGTATTGCCAAAAGTACCTAAAAACTCGGCGCTTAAACTTTCTACACTGATCAGCACCACATTCATCTTATTCTCGGTACCCGAATTATTGATGGTTCTGGAGGTATTTTTAAATTCTCCCTTTGCAGTAGAATCTTGTTGCAGTAAGTGACTCAGAATAGCTTCTGCATTTTTGATCGGGAGTGTTTTATAAAAAGTATTATAATCCAGCTGATTGTTCCAAAATGCAAATCCAAAATCGTACATGCCATTGCCTGAAAGCTCGTTTACATATTGATTTTTGCTGTGATACTTCCATTTATGGCTTACACCAAAATAAGTAAGCACTGGCAGGCTCAAAAGAATCAGGGCAATTATGGTGCGTTTGCCGAAACTGGTTTTATTGGTTGTAGAGGAGGTGATGAACTTTCTTAAGAAATAAACGATTAACAAGGTAACGATAACCAAACCTACCATAATACTGTTAATGGGGTACGATTGGCGGATATTTCCAATAACTTCTGTGGTATATACCAGATAATCGACCGCTATAAAGTTATAACGGACAGAAAATTCTTCCCAGAAGAACCATTCTGAAATGGCATTGAAAATG
>NZ_JBFTQI010001088.1:0-1430 GCF_056398925.1 Pedobacter sp. 01T416_2 | reverse complement strand
GGATAAAGCAAAGCAGAATATTGAAGCTTCAATATCAAATATAAAACTTGTTGCGGATATCCATCATAAGATCTTTGACGATAATTTTCTTTTTTTTACTACACTTTCTCAAAATACAATCAAAAAGGATTTGGCTTTGAATTATGGGAACAGCAGGTATTTATTTAAAGAAGGTGAGAATGACTTCAGTTTAGGATATGAGAATTCCGAGGCTTTACTGACTTTTTCTTATGCCCCACCTAATAATACCCTCCCAATTATTTGGTCAAATAAAACTAAGTGGAAGCCGCTTTTCCCGAGATCTGAAGATGATATTTTTGTAAAACTGAAAGAATTCAAGCAGCAAAATGCGTTCGCAGCAACACAGATGCAATTGGGAATGCCAAAAGATACACCCGAGATTGCAGGCTTCAACAGGAATAGAATGATTGTCGTTGGGATTCTAAGAATGCTGAATAAAAAAACTCCCATTCCGACAATATTGTTAGTTTTAGGCTTGAGAACTAATGAGTTGTTGGAGTATCAACAAATAGGAGTGAATATGGGATACTTCACCGAAAACATGGAAGTTACTTCGTTAGGAGAATCTGTCTTGGAAGATATTCTAGATAAAATCAGAGAATATAAAGCCACTCGAGAAAAAGATATTGTTAAAAATGAAATAAAATATATGCCGAAAATAATCTCCGTGAAATGAAATGATTATTGCTAGTGAAGTTTGCGAAAGCAAAGCTCAGTACCACTAGGGCTGGGTTCATAAGAGGTTCCTATAAAGAACATCGATTTTGATTGATTTAATTTTATATTATTCTGTTTATAGCGTAGCAATTAAGAATGGAGTTTCACGGAGATTATTTGTTAGAGTGGGCCAACGATCTTGGCAAGTCGGAAGACTTTATTGAAAAGTTACAAGAGTATGTTAGCCGTTTAGAAACTGCAGATTTACCTATTATATTCTCTCCACTACATTGGGCCAAATTAATGGGAATGAATTATTCTGATGTTTTAAGTATACTAAGCAATAGAAACGCATATTATAACCAATTCAGAATTAAAAAAAAACGCGGCGGGTTTAGGCATATTGATGCACCTAATCCACAACTTTATAATATTCAGAATTGGATTAAGGGTTTTATTTTGGATCAGGTAAAGTTTCCCAAAGAAATAACCTCTTATCAGAAAGGGAAATCTATTATCGACAATGCCAAACCGCATGTAAATAAAGAACTGATCGTCAAGTTTGATCTAAAGGATTTTTTTAGGACAGTAACTGAAGATAGGGTATTTGGAATCTTTAGGATGCTAGGTTATAATAAAGCAGTTGCAATCGATTTGTCAAAAGCATGCTGTATTGATATTCCAGAAGAGGACACAGAAAAAAAGTTGAAATATCCATTAGGGTGCCTCCCTCAAGGTGCACCGTCAAGTCC
>NZ_JBFTQI010001087.1:0-1430 GCF_056398925.1 Pedobacter sp. 01T416_2 | reverse complement strand
GGTTTAAGTGGCGAAGAGCAGATCCAGTTTTTGGATGAGAGTATCCGTTCGTACAACACCTTGGTTATCCCGGTGAACAGCGAAGTAAACGAGCAATTTTTAACCCCGCTTGAGCACAAGATCGAAGCAGCATTTGCAACAGGGTACGATGCCGTTTCCGCATTGCCCGAACTGGATCTTTTTAACTGGATCGGCAAATTTTTATATGGCTTTGTATACATCGAAATGCATTCGGCCTTACGCAAGGAAATGACTGCTGATGGTTTAAATATGTCGCAATCGTTAATGATGAAATTTGCCAATCTGAATTTCATGATGCAGAACCTGTATACCAGTCTCGAGTTTGAAGATTTTTCACCATGGTCTATCACGGTAGTGAAATTAGAAAACGGAGAAACACCGTTCAGTTTCCGTGATGAGATAAACACTTTAACCTTCTCGTTAAAAATGAAAGATTTTGGGATCATCGCCTGTTTACAGGATAATGGTACCAATAAACGCTATCATCAGGATATCATCAACGAAATAAAAGGAAAAGCTTTAACCGCCGAACAGTTTGAAGAGCTGAGTGCGCGTTTTTATTACTCTGCCTACCTGTTTAACCGCTTGCCTGAGTATACTTTTATGCCAGTAGAAGGCACCACTTATATCGAAGCCATGCCTTTACGCGGCAACATGACCAAACCGCTTTTTGATGTTTGGCAACATAAAGTATATGCGCAGGTATTGGAAAATTTCTGGAAACCCTGGGGTTATGTGGTATTCGAGATTATTAAAAACCCTGATGAGCCGAAGAGTTTCTTTGAGAAACCCTATTTGCCTACGGCGGGGTAATAAATTCAGGTCGTCACCCTGAATTCATTTCAGGGTCTATCTTGCATGAAAGATGCTGAAATAAATTCAGCATGACGGTCGCGTGCGAAAATTATCTCCCTCCTGTTAACATCGTAATAAAGTTCTGCAAAATACCCGGGACAAAAATGATGGTAAAAATCAATCCGGTTAAGGCACCAAAAAAGTGTGCATCATGATTGATGTGGTCTCTCGAATTGCGGGAAGCATAAGCACAATAAATTAAATACAAAATCCCAAAAACTACAGCAGGAATGCCGATAGGAATAAACATGATGTAAATTTTAGACATTGGATTAAACAAAATATAGCTAAAAAGCACCGCACTAATGGCTCCGGATGCACCAAGGCTATTGTAGTTAAAATGATCTTTATGTTTAATAACGGTGGGTAGATCACTTAGCACCAACCCCAGAAAATACAGTAATCCAAACTGCCAGCTCCCCATTAATCTTTCCAGTGTAAAGGCAAAAGCATAGAAGGTAAACATATTAAAAAACAGGTGCATCCAATCTGCATGCACAAGCCCGCTGGTAATCAAGGTATATACATTCTGTCCTTTGGATACACTATACGAT
>NZ_JBFTQI010001086.1:0-1432 GCF_056398925.1 Pedobacter sp. 01T416_2 | reverse complement strand
TTCATCAGCAGGGGACGTTTGAAATTAATATCGACATGACTTACTACCCAGCCAAGGCCCTGTTTGGTAAAATCTTCCCAAGGCATACCGTAGAATTTTTCCATTTGCTCATAACGAGCTGCGAGTACATAATCTAAGTATTTACTATTATGTACATGATTAAACATATCGATATCATCCGGACGAACACGTAATTCGCTTTCGAAAATGCTGTATTGATTATTTTCCAAGGGTAATGTTTTTTTGCAAAAGTAAGCTTTTGATGTCTTTATATAAAGATGTATTGACGTAAAGATATATCATCTATTTTTCGTATTTTTGATATGAAATGGGAAAGCTCACTTTATATGATATTACAGTTGCGCGCGAAACAATAGCCGAAGAGCGTGAAAATGTTTATTTAAAGCGTACCCCCGAGCAGCGCTTCTTTGGTGTTTTGCAGCTTAACCACATCTCAGTTATCATGAATGGGGGGCAACCCCTTAAATCGCCACAAGGGAAGGGTATTATTATCCGTAAGCCAAACATATAAGCTTCTATATGTCTTTTGATAAAGAGAACCAGGAAATGCTTTTGTAATCAAATTAAAATGAAGGCTGCAGAAAGATATGGTTTAGTTTTTCGAAATATTGATGGCAGAACTGCCTTAAGTCTCTAAACCCGTCTTAACGAAATACCTTTTGTTGAAGGGGTCTTCGACACGCTGAGACCAACAATCACAAAAGATTGTAATGAGAACGGAAGGGTAGCAAGCGATGAAAACCAAATTTGCTTTTCTAAAAATGATATGCGAATTAAAATTTAGTCAATTTCCTCTGGTTCAGCTTTATCATTACTGATGAAACGCCATTCCTGCCCGTAAAGCGATTTATATTGAACCATAACTTTAATATTGGCTTTTTCTACAAGTGGTCCAAGGCGTTCATCGTTTATATTTATCAGACTTAACTTTTCGCCGACAGGCAAAATTTCGTTTTTCCAAAGATTAGTTAGCACGACAGATTTGGTAACCGCTAATTTGTTATCGTTCTTTATTTGTTTAAGAATTTCGGCTATATTTTTATAAGGTTTCGATTTATAATAAAAAACATAATCAGCTACAATAGCTGGACCAAGGCCTTGGTTTACAATCAGAAACTCATAATGATAATCATCTTCCCCAGCTTTTTTCACACCCGAAAAACTGTTTGAATAACTCATAAGCAGTGGTTTCACAGACGCATATTGCTGAATTTTTTGCAACCTGGTTTGATATAACGTTATAATAATAGCACAAATACTGGTCACAATTGCACATAAACCAACCACGGTATTTAATGATAACTCGAACTTATTTTGGGCTTTCTGCATATTTCATTAGGTTGTAAATCCAATCTAAAATAGAAAATATCGGTTGTTGAACCTATAAGATGATAAACATTTCTCAAAATGA
>NZ_JBFTQI010001085.1:0-1449 GCF_056398925.1 Pedobacter sp. 01T416_2 | reverse complement strand
GTATCGCTTAATAAAGGCATGCGGATAACCGTAACACCTTTTGCTGCTAATTCTTCTTCGCTTAAGCCACCACCCTGAGCTGGTGCAGCTTCTTCTTTTTTCTCTTCAGCTTTTGGAGCTTCTGCGCCTTTTTCAGCTTCTAATGCTGCTTTATAATCTTCGCCTTCTTTACCAATAACGGCCATGATTGCATCAACGGGAACAGCTGTTCCTTCTTCTACACCTACGTATAAAAGAGTTCCATCCCAATAAGATTCCATATCCATTGTTGCTTTGTCAGTTTCTACTTCTGCCAAAACATCGCCGCTTTTCACTTTATCGCCCACTTTTTTATGCCACTTCGCCAAAACCCCTTCGGTCATGGTGTCGCTCATTTTGGGCATTTTAATTACATCAGCCATTATATCTAATTAATTGAAATCTTATTAATATTAGTCCATTACGTAAGGGTAGTCCTGTTGCATATATACATCTTTGTATAATTCTGATGCATCAGGCCAAGGAGATTCTTCAGCAAATTTTACTGCCTGATCTACAATTGCCTTTACTTTAGCTTCCACTTCTTCAATCCAGGCTTGGTCTGCATACTTTTCTTTAAGAATCGTTTCTCTTGCATGCTCAACTGGATCTTTTGCTTTATAATCTTCTAATTCTTCTTTGGTACGGTATTTTGCCGGATCTGACATCGAGTGACCACGGTAACGGTAAGTTCTCATTTCTAAGAAAGTAGGTCCTTCACCTTTACGTGCACGTTGGATCGCTTCGTCCATTGCATTGTGAACAGCAACCGGATCCATACCATCAACTGGCGCACATGGCATATCAAAACCTAAACCTATTTTATAAATATCGGTCATGTTAGTGGTACGTTGTACTGAGGTACCCATTGCATAACCGTTGTTTTCGCAAACAAAAATAACAGGCAATTTCCAAAGCATGGCCATGTTAAAAGTTTCGTTTAATGCACCCTGGCGCACAGCACCATCGCCCATATAACAAATGTTAACATTGTCAGTTCCTTTGTATTTTTCTGCAAAAGCAACGCCAGCACCTAATGGAATCTGACCGCCAACAATTGCATGACCACCGTAGAAGTTATGCTCTTTACTGAACATGTGCATTGAACCACCTTTACCTTTAGAGCAACCTGTAGCTTTACCGTACATTTCTGCCATAATACTATCAGCACTAACTCCTAAAGCTAAGGCATGAGCATGATCACGGTATGTTGTAATCATTGAATCACCTTTTTGCATTGCAGATATTGCACCTGCAACTACAGCTTCTTGTCCAATGTATAAATGACAAAAGCCACGTATTTTTTGTTGTCCGTATAACTGGCCAGTTTTTTCTTCGAATTTGCGCATAAGCAACATCGACTCAAACCACTTTAACCAGGTATCTTTATTTATTTCTACTGCACTCATTTTAGGGTATTTGTTTTTTGCG
>NZ_JBFTQI010001084.1:0-1453 GCF_056398925.1 Pedobacter sp. 01T416_2 | reverse complement strand
ATCAATCTGCTCGCTAAGTAAAGCCGATTCAATTTCAGAAAAAACAAGCTCCTGTTTATTTTGTAAATGAGGATAAGCAATTCCCAGCAGGAAATTAGCGGTGGTATATTTTCCTGGTATTCCAATTCTTAGTTTGGAGTCTGGCGTTTGGAGTTCAGCGTCATTTTCTCCATCGAAATGATTCTTACTGATTAATAACGGCCCAACACCAAAACCCAGGGCACTCCCAGCGTCGAGTAAAGCATACTGGTTGGCAACATAGGCAAAAGCATGGAAACTTAACTTGGTAATATCTAATTCGCCTCTAAGTGCCTTTTGGTTTAACGTTTCTACATCATCATAAGAAACCTCAAATTCTAACCCTTCAGTGTCAATTTTATGGTGAATTAGTGCATCGAAAATAAATGTATCGTTAGGGCAGGGAGAAAATCMAAGTGTAAGTTTCATCTATTTATTTTTTTGTTTTCAGTTGTTAGATGGAGCCTTTGACAATTAAAATAATTATTTTAATTGTGTCGGGTTCATAAATCAAAATTAAGTACTGCGGTAAACTAATCAGTCATAATCAGTTCATTTCTCCAACAAAAGCWATGGCCCAATCGTTTAAATTTTTAATAGCCAAGCCAATTTTCCAATTGTCTTTATTTCTTGGCTCTACATAATTAGATATACTTCTAATCTGTAAACAATCGATGTTTAACTGTTTACTGGCATAGAAAACCGCGGCACCTTCCATGCTTTCGGTAGTTGGGTTTAACCTCTTGATTAGATTTTTAATACTTTTTTCGCTCCCCGTTACACAGTTCATGGTTATCCCTTTTGCTACGGGTAGGTTAACGCTTTTGTGTGTTTTCGAGGTGTAATGGTTTTCCCCAAAACCCAAATCGCTTATGGTTAAAAATTCGTCTCCATTTTCGGCGCCCAGTTCGGCAAAAGTATCTTCGGTAATATTTAATACAGTACCTAAAGCTATATTCCGATCGAAGCTTCCAGCGATACCGAAATTTACCACAAGGCTATATTTAGATGAAAGATGTTTGCCCAGGGCAAAGGCTGTTGCTACCATTCCAACACCAGTGATCAGCAGATCGAAATTTTTACTCTCTACAAAATCTCCATCCGGCAAATTAAAATGTTGATAAAAGAAGGTGAGTTCGGCTTTTGTAGCAGCAACAACTAAAGTTTTCATAACGTAAAGTTAGCAGATTGTTTTCATTTAAGTTTTGTGTAAGCTTTGGTCTTTAGTCTTTAAGCTTAAACCTTTATCCGTATATTTGCATTTTATTTTATAGTAATGATTTACATAACGAGAAAAGCATCCTTCAATGCGGCGCACAAATTGGCCCGTACCGATTGGGATGATGATAAAAACAATGAAGTTTATGGTAAATGTGCCAACCCCAATTGGCATGGCCATAACTATTGGTTATATGTTACAGTTAAAGGCGAAGTT
>NZ_JBFTQI010001083.1:0-1453 GCF_056398925.1 Pedobacter sp. 01T416_2 | reverse complement strand
ATTCTAACCAGCTGAACTACCACTCCTTTTGTCCGCTTTAAAGTTCGAACCTCTTTCCCCTTACGGGAGTGCAAATATAGACACTATATTCAGTTTATCACTATAGTAATCGACTTTTTAATCAATAATTATGTAACACACTGAACCTCATTCTAAATATTTTAATCAAAACCATTATTAAGCAAAAAAGCCTCAACTTTTTCAAGTTAAGGCTTTTGTTGCGGAATGGACGGGACTCGAACCCGCGACCTCCTGCGTGACAGGCAGGCATTCTAACCAGCTGAACTACCACTCCTTTTGTTCTTCTTTAAAGTTCGAACCTCTTGTCTCTTTCGAGGTTGCAAATATAGAGACTATATCTTAATTCGCAAACTTTTTTTTCAAAAATATACAACTCCTTATCCTACAGCGCCTTCCTGCATCTTTTCTGCATTTTCTGCAAACTGAAGTGCACTAATAATCTCCTGAATATCACCATCCATAATGCTTGGCAAGTTGTACATCGTTAATCCGATACGGTGCTCGGTAACACGGCCCTGAGGGTAATTGTAAGTTCTGATTTTTGCTGAACGATCGCCGGTTGATACCATTGTTTTACGTTTAGCGGCAATATCGCCATTCTTTTTTTGTAGTTCGATATCGTAAAGTTTGCTACGCAACATCTCCATCGCAATAACACGGTTACCCAATTGAGAACGCTCTTGTTGGCACACCACCACCAAACCTGAAGGCTTGTGCGTTAATTGCACCTTAGTTTCTACCTTATTTACGTTCTGTCCGCCGGCACCACCTGAACGCGAAGTTTGCAGTTCGATATCAGCTGGGTTAATGTACAGATCAATTTCTTCAGCTTCTGGCAAAACAGCTACAGATGCCGCCGAAGTATGTACACGCCCTTGAGTTTCGGTATCTGGCACACGTTGCACACGGTGCACGCCACTTTCGTATTTTAACTGGCCATAAACATCATCGCCACTCACTTTTAAGATCACCTCTTTATAACCACCTGCTGTACCTTCAGTTACATCAACGGTTTCTACTTTCCATCCCTTAGTTTCGAAATAACGGGTATACATGCGGTATAAATCGCCAGCAAATAAAGCCGCCTCATCTCCACCGGTACCACCACGGATCTCGAATACCGMGTTCTTAGCATCTTCAGGGTCTTTAGGAATCAACATCAAACGGATATTACTTTCCATTTCTTCCTGTTGTTTTAACAAAAGATCAAGCTCTTCTTTTGCCATCTCACGCATTTCAGCATCTTTCTCAGTAGCTAAAATTTCTTTGTTGGCATCAATATTACTCATCACATTTTTGTAGATTTTATATTCGTCTACAATCTTGCCCAAGTCTTTATATTCTTTATTTAAAGCCGCAAAACGTTTCATATCCTGAATTACATCCGGATTGCTCAACGATTCTTCCACATCTTCCCAACGCAGCTTTATAG
>NZ_JBFTQI010001082.1:0-1455 GCF_056398925.1 Pedobacter sp. 01T416_2 | reverse complement strand
CACCAATACCAACCAAACATTAGGTACTGACAGGTTAATTACCAACGCCAGCGAAAATACCAATTCTCTTGTTCTAAAACACAATATTGGTGGAAAATTAGATTGGCAAATCGACTCTTTAACACAACTGACCATTGAGCCGGCAATTGTGCTCAGCTCCAACAATTCGGTGAGTAAGGTTTCTTCAGGCAACAATAATGCGAATAATCAGCTCATTAATACCCTCGAAAATTTGAATGACTTGAATACTTCCAGCAACAAATATCAGTTAAGGGCCGATTTTAGTAAGGATTTTAAAAAGGCTGGAAGATCTTTCAATATCGGAGCCGATATTTCTGCAACCCCCAACCCAATTATCAATTACAACAGGAGCAGTAGTATTTTTTACCTTAGGCCATCTACTTCAGAAGTTGATCAATTAAGGAATAATACCATTGATAATTTCAGGTCTTACTTCTATGGCAATTATACCGAACCAATTAGCAAAAAACTGAATTTTAAAGCAGATGTAAGCGGAAACATCATCAATAACGAAAATGCGTTAAGCACTTTTTACCGCAATCCGGCTAACCAGCTGTACGATATTGTTGTGCCAGATTTATCGCAAACTGTTAAACAGGCCGGTTTTAAAACCAATACAAACATCAGCCTGGGATACAAAGTAACCAAAGATCTTTACCTTCAACCGGGATTGGTACACAACTACATTTCGTTAAACAACCGCTTTACCAATACAGCAGATATTGACCAGCGCTATAATTTTATGTGGCCAACATTTCAGTTGAAGTACAAAATATTCCGTCTTAACTATTCTGCTCGCTTTGCAGAGCCGAACGTAAGTTACCTTCAACCCGTTGCAGATAATACCAATGCATTTTACATCAGAAACGGCAATCCGAATCTTTTGCCTGCCCGCACGCAGAATTTAAGCATGAATATGTACAAATACGATCCTAAAAGCATGATTAATTACAATTTATACGGTTATGGTAGTTTCACAAAAAATGGCGTGGTGAATACCATTACCATAAATAACGGCGTTCAAACAATCAATCCGATTAACAAAAGCGGTATTTACAATTTTAGTGGCGGAGCCAATATTTCAAAAGATTTCAAAAAAGATAAAACAAGTTTAAAAGTAGGTTTAGGTTTCTGGGCCAATTTCGATCATACACCCGTTATCGTAAATAACATCCAAAGTGATGCGAATGTATTTTACGTAGGGCCAAATGGAAGTGTGAGGTTAAACCTGAACGATAAGGTTGAGATTAACCAGTCGTATTCGGTAAACCTGAATCGCAGTAAGTACGAGGATAGCTATTATACTAACATTAGCTACAATACCCACCAAAGCACATCCGAACTGATTATCCGTTACCCCAAAAAACTGGTTTTTGAAACCAGTTATTCTTTAATGATCAATGACCAAAAAATTGCAGGATATAACAATAACAT
>NZ_JBFTQI010001081.1:0-1458 GCF_056398925.1 Pedobacter sp. 01T416_2 | reverse complement strand
GGTAGACCCCACCAGGCTTGGGAATAGAGGATGTATAGACCTTTACCCCTGTTTCACATATCCCATTGATTATCTTTTTGTCATTTCCACTACAGGTTGTACAAACAGCATTGGCATTTGCATAGGCCTGACCGTTCGTATTGATATCAGCCTGTGCGAGTGCATTGGCAGCGGATTTACTGGTAGCCGTATAGGTATCGGCCTGAACAGTATAAGTTATCTGCCCGGGTATCTGTCCCGTGGCGCAATTATTACGCGTAAATACCTGGCTAAGCAGATCATTACCATAAGTACCAACTGCAGAAGTAATATAATTATAGACCAAATGCTTGACAATATCACCGTTCTGGTCTTTAACCAGCGACAATCTTCCAAAACCATCGTACTCATAAAATGTCGATAACCCTTTCGCATCGGTCTGTCCAGTCATCCCCACCAGCGGCTCAAAGGTATAACTGGTTATCAGCGCATCGACTGGATAAATATTGATGTCATCATATGCATCCCCACCGCTTAAGGTATGAGTAGCTCCGTTATAGCCCGCCCTGGTTTGGTACCATTTACCGGACAATCTGTACCAATAAGAAATGAGATAGGTTTTTCCGTTCGGTGCAGGCCAGCTTATTGAGGTGGCAGTAGTATACCTGCTGCCTGAATGGGCCTGCCCCACCAGCGCCAAGGGATCCTCCTCATAATTTTCTGAATAGAACTCTGAAGGAGAGGCATTATTTGCCATGGCGTTTGGACTGGTATTGTCAGACCTCCAATGATAAGACACAGGCGATGCGCCCCTCTTTGAGGTCATCGTCAGCCTGTCCGCATCATTATATTCAATAAGCTGTACCGATGGTTCATAGATCTGGCCAACAGTATTGAAGGCATTGATGGAAGAGGCTACAATGTGATTGGTCTTCGGATTGTACTGATAGTCTATCCTTGAAGCCTCTACCACGTTTCCATTGACCTTATTGAGGGTTAAAACCGGTGCCGAGGTATTGCCCGTTGTGCTCATCTGCGAGAGTATTGAGGCCTGTGCGGGATCCAGCCCGAGAACCGATGCATAATCAGCACTATAAAAATACTCCGTGGACCGGGTACCGCCATCGCTTGACAATCTATTTGTTGAGGACATCAGTTGGGTAGATGGGTTGTAGTTAAAGTTTGATTGTACCGTAACCGGTTGCCCACCGTTGAGGTCATAGTCTGTTACCGTTTCCTGATCGAGGTATTTCCAGCCAGAGATCAGCTCATAATAGGCCGCGTCGTATGGAGCGAACTCCCACTCATCCGGCGCTACCTGGACATCCGAGACACAGCGTACGCTAAAGTTCTTCTTGATCACGTATCCCCTGATCGCAGACTGTCCGGGCGCTATGGTAAAGTGACGGTCCGTCTCCTTCACTTTGATCAACTCCCCATTTTTCTTCTTGAACTGAAGTGAATAGATCTCATCACCGC
>NZ_JBFTQI010001080.1:0-1461 GCF_056398925.1 Pedobacter sp. 01T416_2 | reverse complement strand
GCACTGGTGTTGGCAAAGGTAAACCTTCAGATGCATAAACATCATTAGTAGCTTTCAGTTGCTCATAAGAGCTTACTTTTTTAGGAAACAAGGTAGGTTGTGAAAAAATTTGGTTAAATGAATAATTAACATTTATTTTTCCGTCTTTCCCTTGCTTCGTAGTTACAATAATTACACCGTTACCCGCAGAAACACCATATAAAGCCGTAGCTTCAGCATCTTTAAGGATCGAATAGGTTTCAACATCATTCGGGTTTATGTTTTGAAAATCACTTTGCGTACGGATAATATTGTCAATAACATATAAAGGTGGTTTACTAGAACCACGAATAGAAATTGTGCTCTTTGTTCCTGGCGCACCAGTGGTAGTCGTCACAATAATACCTTGTGCTCTACCCGCAATTGCATCATTAATAGAGGCAACAGGTAGTTGTGCAACCTTCTCAAAATCAATTGTACTGATAGCTCCGGTAGTTTTTCTTTTTGTAGTCGAACCAAAGGCTTGTACAACTACCTCATCTAGGTTATTCGATGAATTCAGCATCACAATTTTCATTGGAGAGGTAGAAGCGGGCATTTCTACGGTTTTATAACCAATGGTCGTAAAAACTATGGTTGAATTTTCAGGAACTTTTAGGCTAAATTTCCCCGCCCCGTCAGTCATAAATCCAAGGCCTTTCACGCCTTTCACACTTACACTTACTCCTGGTAGCGGTATCCCCGCAGTATCAACAACAACACCCGTTATGGTAATGTCTTTTAATAACTTTCCTCTCGATGAGATGGTAACAAGGTTATCCCCCTCAATGGAATAAACCAATGAAGTACCTTCTAAAAGCTGATCGAGGACGTCAGATATAGGGGCTTTATTTACTTTTACGCTTATTTGCTTGTTGAAAGGCCCTTCAGTTGGGCTGTAAACAAAGCGAAATGAGCTTTGTTTTTCTATCAATTTAAGAGCCTTACTCAACTGCATATTTTTCATGTCGAAAGACAGCTTTTCTTGTGAAAAAACCTTTGCAGATACATTTAAGCAGGCGATCATCACCATTAAAAATGTCAGTTTCATTGTCAAAATGAGTTTAGAGCGCACTCGATTCCAAGTTGGCTCTTTGGTGAAGTAATAATTTATCATACTTTTGTTTTTTTGGTTAGTTTGATTGTGGTATTTACTGTTTGCATACGTGATATACCCGATCACATAAAAAATCAAAAAAATCCCGGGGCGGTGTTCCAGCATCGCCCCTTTTATTTTGATCTCTCTATTTGGCTTTGTTGTTATTTTGTAATAATGATTTTTCCTCCTTCCATTTTATAGTTAAAATGTTTTACTTCCTGTAGACGCTTAAGAACTTCCAAGATATTTTCTTTGCTGAAAGTAGCGGTATATAGATAACCGGCAACGGTTTCATCTCCCAATTCTATATCAACGCCGTACCAGCGTTCCAACATTGGTTCCAT
>NZ_JBFTQI010001079.1:0-1463 GCF_056398925.1 Pedobacter sp. 01T416_2 | reverse complement strand
CTTTAATGATTTTACAGAGTTCCAAACCATTTACTCCAGGTAGCATAATATCGAGAATAATCAGATCAAACTGATTTTCTATAGCCATCTGTTTCCCGATTAAACCATCAGGAGCTATACTCACGGTAAATCCCTCATCGGTTAAACCTCTCGAAATTACAGATACAACGCTCGGTTCATCTTCTACAAGTAATAAATTCATTTTGCTGGCAAGTAATCTAAAAAATAGGGAATTACAAAATATTAATGACCGGTTAGCTGATTTTTAATGCTTTTTTAACGCAGAGCCGACACAATTGTTTGAATTATCGGAAATTGAATCATAAAAAAGCCTCTCAAATGAGAGGCCAGTTATGTTTTAACCACAGGGCGAATGGAGGAAAGCCACAGAGTCCGCGAAGGTTTTTCTTGCGCTTTAGGCTTTGGACTTCTATCTTTAAAAGATTTGCTTCGCATAGCTGTCGGGTTCTTCACTGCGCCCAGAATGATAACATTCCGTGCTTTCTGTGTCTCCATGGCAAATCCTTCGACTCCGCTCAGGATGACACAACGCTTTAATTTCCTTTCTCCGATTTTTCCTTTAAAGACTTTAATCCGTCTTCGAAATCTTTGCCAATCATATTGTCCATAAACAAACAAAACCATTTATTTATTATTCCTTTGCTTTCACCACTCATGGTCCAGGTTACTTTATTTCCATTAGTTTCTTTTTCAATATCGAAACGGGTATCGGCAACACTTTCCATAGGTTTGATGAATTTCAATTCCATATCAACCATTTTATTGATTTCAACCGTATTGATTTTCATTTGTCCATTACCACTTTTTTCTCCATTCCATTGGTACAGGTGGCCAGGTTGAGCGATATTTCCTGTAATGGTTACTTTAGCTTGTGGGTCCATTTTAGACCACGCGTTCCATTTATAAAATTCATTATAATCGGCAATGTTTTTATAGATTACACTATCTGGAGCATTAATTGTTATTGTCCGATTAACAGAGTAGCTTTTTGGTAAAAAAAAACTACCTCCAATAATGATTATTGCCAATACGACGATAATGCCAAGTAAGATTTTGAGGAATTTCATAATTTGATTTAGTTTGGTTAACTAAATTTATAAAGAAACCAGCTTAAATCAAAGTAAAATTCACTAAACAATTTTGATCTTCGATTGAGGCGAATTTATTTTAAAATGCATTAAATCGGCAATAGATTGTGCTTTTTGTTTAATCAGATCTGCATTTTCTCCTACAAAAAGATCGTCGACGGTTTGGAAAAAGAGGTTTTTCCAGGTTTCAAATGCTTCAGTTTGCAGGGGTGCTTGTTCATTCAAAGCAAAATGGGTAAGCATGGGGTTGCCTTTGTAAATTGCTTTTCCGAAAAGTATGCTTTCCCAGAAATCGTACATTTTTGGCAAATGGTGCGACCAGTCTACTTTTGCAACATCGGTAAATATTGGACC
>NZ_JBFTQI010001078.1:0-1463 GCF_056398925.1 Pedobacter sp. 01T416_2 | reverse complement strand
CAATCACACTTACCTTAAACTCAGCTGATGCAAGATTCATAACCTTTGAAAAAAAACTAAACTATTATGAAAAATCCTCTCTCGAGAATATCTTTATTACGATACTACAATTTCTTTATGTTGTAATTTAGCATCGTCTTTTTTATTAATATTGATCGATAAAATACCGTCTTTGTATTCAGCAGTAATATTATCACCATCGGCACTATCAGGTAAATTAAATGATCTAGCAAATGAGCTATAATCAAATTCTTTACGTGTAAAATCTTTAGCTACCTGAGTTTCGTCTTTTTTAACTTCTGCCCAAACAGAAAGGGTATCTTTTTTTAAATTGATCTGAAAATCTTCTTTCTTTAAACCTGGAGCAGCCAACTCAATTACATACGCAGTTTCATTTTCGTAAATATTCACATTTGGCGATTTATCAACCATTTTGTTTTTAGTTACTGCATCACTAAACAATGAATCAAAAACATTGTTAAAGTAAGGAGCTGTGTTACGGGTTCTGTTGTTAAAATTTACTAGTGTCATATCGCTTATTCTTTATTTTTTTTAATTTTTAAATTGATAATACACCATATTCAACTTACATACCAAAGCAAAAATTTATGATATTCAAGACATTTTGGCAAAATAAATTCAAATCAAAAGACAAATTGGCAGAAATAAAGGGTTTTTCAGACAAATTCAACTACAAAACCAATATCCATTTGCGCTTTATTGATTTCGATATGATGGGGCATGTAAACAATTCCATTTACTTTACCTATTTAGAAATTGCCAGAACAAAGTATTGGGAAGAAATTATAAAATGGGACTGGAAGAAAACCGGAATCGTAATTGCCCATGCTGAACTAGATTACATTTTACCAATTGTAATGAACGATAAAATTGCTATTCATGTAAAAACATCGAGGATTGGCACTACAAGTTTCGATCTGGAATACCAGATCGTTAAGATAAAAGGAACAGAAGAGATCATCTGCAGTAAAGGAAAAACGGTTTGCATTGCGGTTGATTATGCCACGAGTAAACCAACTGCTATCCCAGAAGAGGAAAAGCAAAAAATGCTGGGTTTTGAACAGTTAGAACAATAAAATACTCGTCATGCTGAACTTGTTTCAGCATCTATATACTTGTTACCATTAAGACCCTGAAACAAGTTCAGGGTGACGAGTAAAATTAATCAGGCATAATTTTGCCAGGGTTTAATATTCCCTTCGGATCGAAAACTTTTTTAATACCCCGCATTAAATTAAGATTAATTTCAGAATACTTGATCGGCATAAACTCTTTTTGCACCAAACCAATTCCATGTTCACCAGATAATGTGCCACCTAAAGCAGCTGTTAATTCGAATATTTCGGCAATACCAAATTTGAGTTTGTTTTTCCAGTCTTCATCGCTCATTCCAGCTTTAATGATGTTTACGTGCAGATTTCCATCACCGGCATGACCATAAC
>NZ_JBFTQI010001077.1:0-1472 GCF_056398925.1 Pedobacter sp. 01T416_2 | reverse complement strand
TAGTTAGTCCTGAAAATATTTTTTTGCATACCTAAGTATCAAAGTTGATATCATGTGTCCTTATGGAAATCAGCGCTCAAAAATCTGATCTAAATAAAAGGTCGTAAGGCCAGGGGGGGATTTGAGATAGCGATTACCTGGAAAAACATGAAGTTGCAGTCAGGGTCGATAAAATCAATAAATGGGAATGAATGTATTTTGCAGACAGATCTGCCAATAAGCATAAATGGAGCAAAGACCAGCTCCAAAAAAAATACCGGAGGTTATGAGACTAAGTTTAAAACCAGTAAAAATAAAACCTATCAATTGACCGCTTTATAGCAAAAAAGTTGGTCGTTCCCGATAAGGTTTAAAAATGCCAAATTGAATGCTAAAATATCACATCAGGAAGATTCTTCTTAAGCGTTAATTTCAAGTTTATACCCTTTACCCCTTATAACAACGATGTTGATATTGGGATCGAGTTCCAGTTTTTTTCTAAGTTTTGATATGAACATATCCAAGCTTCGGCCCACAATAACACCTTCATCTTCCCATATCTCTTTTTGTAACCGGCTTCTGTCTATAGTCTCATTGGGAGATAATGCGAAAATAAGCAATACACGGGTTTCCGTTCCGGTTAGTTCTATTGTTTTTCCATGTATTGTGAGCTTCCGATTTTTTGCATCGAACAATACCGAGCCCAAAGTGAATAGGCCAGTGTACTCCCCTTTAGGTAAAGTTTTTCGCCGCTTAACAGCGCTCAAAAAAATAAATCCAACAAAGGCTAAAAGTGGCAGGCCAGCCAGAAGATATCTATTTTTGGCTGTATTTATGCCCGTCGGTTTGAATTTAATGTTGATCATGTAACATGCCTTAGGCTGTTTTCTTCCTCTGCAGGTTACAATATCATCTTTTTTGTTTTTGGATATGGCATATCCATAAGCTACACTGGCATTGCCACAGTTTAGTACGTTAACAACATAATCACTTGTGAGCGGATCTTTGGTAAACAAACGCTGAGTGGTATTCACCAGGGAGTCGGGTTGAAAAGTTAGCTCATTCTCAAATGTGATCTGGTATTCATTTTCAGCGATCTTTTTTATGGGAAGAACCCTCGATATACTGTCGCCCGATTGGAGGAGTAGTTCGTGCCCGATCCGGCGGAGCAAAACTTCTCTTCTTGAGATATCAAAGTCGTCACTGCCAGTCATACTGAAAGCCACGCAGATTACAGAAATAAACGAAAGTAATATTAATCCGAACAGGTATTTGTGCTTCCCATAGAGGAGATTTCGAATAAGATCCATTTGTCGAGTTTTTATTTACAAAGTTTACATTTTTATTTGCAATCCTGGTTCTTCAGACGGAAAGATATCAAAGTAATTTCGATGAATCAATTTTATAGGATAAGAAACCATCATGATTTTGCCGAAGTTAGCAGGATATAAAATTAAATCATGATCCTTCATCTCATCATGATCCTTCATCTC
>NZ_JBFTQI010001076.1:0-1475 GCF_056398925.1 Pedobacter sp. 01T416_2 | reverse complement strand
GTTTAGGCGCAGGCACACTGAATAAAGCGATTGAAAAACATTTACCCGATATCCTTGCTCAAGATGTGCAGGTGATCTGGCAAACAGGTAAATATTACTACAAAGGGATTATTGAAAGATTGGGTTTAACATATCATCCCAATGTTCGCATTCTTGAGTTTTTAAATAAAATGGACCTCGCTTATGCAGCAGCAGATGTAATTGTGAGCCGGGCAGGAGCCGGAACCATAGCAGAACTTTGTTTGATTAAAAAGCCAGTGATATTAGTGCCTTCGCCAAACGTTGCAGAAGACCATCAAACCAAAAATGCGATGGCCCTGGTTAAAAATGGAGCAGCAATATTAATTAACGACCGCTCTGCAGAAGATACTTTGGTTAAAGAAGCACTGGCGTTATTAAATAACAAAGAACAGTGTGAAAAACTTTCAGAAAACATAGGTGAAATGGCATTGCCAGCGGCAGACGAAATTATAGCGAACGAAGTACTGAAACTAATAAAGCGGAAAGACTAAAGTAGAAAGACCAAAGAAGAGACAGATTGTCATTACAAGGTATGAAGCACAATCTTAATGCGATAGAAAATAAAAATAAAACAATRGAAAGGCAAGCTTTAAGCTTTGGTCTTTCCACTTTTAGCTTAAAATAAAATGGAACTAAGTAAAATAAATAGGGTTTTCTTTGTAGGTATCGGTGGTATCGGCATGAGTGCGCTTGCCCGTTATTTTGCTAAACGCGGACAGGTAGTTTGTGGTTATGATAAAACCAGGACTAAGCTGACTGAAACCTTAGAGCAGGAAGGCATTCTCATTACGTATCTTGATGAAGCCTCTTCACTGCCCTGTGCATTTTTGGATGATCATGATGATACCCTTGTGGTTTACACTCCAGCGATTCCAAAAGATGCTAAAATTTTAAACCATTTTATAAATAAAGGTTTTGCACTTAAAAAACGTTCTGAGGTTTTAGGGATCATCAGTAAAGGAATGTTCTGTATCGCAGTTGCGGGTACACATGGCAAAACCACAACATCATCTATAGTTGCGCATATTTTAAAAGATACTGGCTACGATTGTACCGCTTTTTTAGGTGGGATAACCAGTAACTATAACAGTAATGTGCTTTTCGGTAAGAACAACGTTGTAGTGGTAGAGGCCGATGAATACGACCGTTCTTTCCTAACCTTGCACCCGGATGTAGCCGTGGTTACTTCTATGGATGCAGATCACCTGGATATTTACGGTGACAAGAGCCATCTCGAAGAATCGTTCAGGTTGTTTGCCGGTCAGCTTAAAGCCGAAGGTGTGCTCTATGCGCACGAAGGATTGCCACTTGAAAAAAGCACCAGTTATGCGGCAAGTTCAACGGCAACTGCAAAGGCAGAAAATTTAAGGGTAGAAGGGTCGAAATTTGTGTTCGATTATGCCGATAGTACACAAAGTATCAAAGACATTAGTTTAATGCTTCCCGGTAAGCAC
>NZ_JBFTQI010001075.1:0-1476 GCF_056398925.1 Pedobacter sp. 01T416_2 | reverse complement strand
GAATTAGCAGATTCTAAATACAACGAACGTGTAGCAGAATGCCAAACTGCACTGAAATTGCTGAACCAGGAAATAACACTTCATTATCTTTGCGAATTAACCGCTGAGAAATTTGCATTACACAGCCATTTAATAACAGATGAAACTATTTTAAACCGTACAACACATGTGGTCAAAGAAAATGATCGGGTTCATTTAGCGGCTAAAGCCTTAAACGGCGGAAACCTGGAAGAATTTGGCCGCTTGATGTATGCCTCGCACGAATCATTAAAAACATTATATGAAGTAAGCGGAAAAGAATTGGATACAGTAGTAGATTTTTGCACAGATTATGAGCATGTTATAGGTGCCCGTATGACCGGTGCTGGATTTGGCGGATGTGCAATAGCTTTGTTGGAGAAAGGCTTTGAAGAAGACTTTGCAAAACATTTAACCGATTATTACGTAGATAAAATTGGCTATCCCGCTGCGATTTACATTAGCGAAATTGGCTATGGGCCAATTAGATTATAAAATATTAACCACAGATTTGCACAGATAACCACAGATTTTGGTTAGAAAAATTTGCATTCTGTTTTTCATCAAGGTTAAACTTAATAAAAATATAGTAGACAAAAAACTGGGCTATCAGTTGATAATTATTTAGTTACGAACAAAAAAATATACCATCTGTGTTCATCCTGTTTATCTGTGGTAAAACATTAAATGTTAATGAGAAAATTAAAATTAGACGAGCTTAATCGTCCGGATATTGAAGCGTTTAAAGCACAGGAAAAATTACCTGTTGTGGTGGTGTTGGATAATGTGCGCAGTATGCACAACGTAGGTTCTATATTCCGCACAGCCGACGGATTTGCATTGGAAAAAGTTATCCTTTGTGGCATAACGGCTCAACCACCGCACCGCGAAATTGAGAAAACAGCGCTAGGCGCTACACAATCTGTAGATTGGATTCATTATACCGATACCTTACAGGCAGTTGATGCCTTAAGGGCCTTGGGTTATGAGATCATTGCAATAGAACAAGCCGAAAACAGTACCATGCTGAACACTTTCCAGCCCGATCAGAATAAAAAATATGCACTGATTTTTGGAAACGAGGTTGATGGTGTGAGCGACGAAGTGATGGCAAAAATTGATGAATGTATCGAAATTCCTCAATTTGGAACCAAACATTCCTTTAACATCGTAATCTCTGCCGGTATTGTTTTTTGGGATTTCTTCGCTAAATTAAGGTTGTAATCCATCTATTTTTTAACCACAAAGAACACAATGTTGATCAGACTTATAAAATGGAAAATTTATTATTAAAAAAACTTCAGGTTAAACCTAACTACACTGTTAGGGTAATAAATGCACCCGAGGATGCGCTTATCATTTTTGGTGAGGTCGATCCATATATCGCTATAAAATATACTGAAGAAGTTTATTTTAATGTATTAATCATTTTTACCACGAGCACAGATCAACTTAACC
>NZ_JBFTQI010001074.1:0-1478 GCF_056398925.1 Pedobacter sp. 01T416_2 | reverse complement strand
GTATTTAAGTCAGCAAAGTATTGAGCTTAAGGGTGTTGAAATTAAATCATATAAACCTCCGATTCAGATGAAGGGCGATACATTGGAATTTAATGCGGATGCTTTCAAAACCGCGAAGAATGCGGTGGTACAGGATCTGCTTAGAAAATTGCCCGGGGTAATATTGTGGGGAGATGGGCTTATTACAGTTAATGGAAAGGCTGTCAAAAAGGTGTTGGTGGAAGGCAAACCGTTTTTCGGTGGAGATGCAAAGATCGCGATCCAGAATTTACCAAAAGAATCAGTAGACAAAATACAGGTGTATAAGGCTGGTGATGATAGGACTACAAAATTGGACTCATCTGTAAATATCAATATTAAGTTAAAGAACGGCTGGAAATCCGGTTTGTTCGGAAAGATCTCTTCAGGCTACGGTACTGACAAAAGATATGTTGCGGGGTTTGCTGTGAGCAGTTTTTCGCCCAGGACGCAGATTACAATCGCGTCTATGGCTAACAATAGTAATATTGTGGTCAACGACGTATTAGAAATGACCCGCGAGGCCTCTTTTAAAGCTACAGGCGTTAGCCTTGAATTACAGCCCGATTTCTTTGTAGAAGGACTAAACAAATCTAAAGCAGCAGGATTTAACTTCTTGCATGATTTTATAGCCGATGCTGCCCAAAATCGAAATAACCGATTAGAAAATAGCTATTTTGTTACACAACGTGACGGGGATTTAGTTAAAAATACCATTACCTCAATCAATATAAAAGCGGACAGTAATTTGCTCCAATCTTATAATGAGACTAGGACATCATCCACCTTAAATCAAAATTTCAAAAATAGCTACAAACTGGAGAATGATTTACTGGAGTTCTATTTCATACCTAATTTTTCGCAGACCCGTAGCCAGGATTTTTTTAATTCCAAAAGCGTTTCAATATCTGGCGATCAAACCTTACAAAGTGCTTCTTCAAGTACTCTTAAAGAAAATATTTTTAATAAGGTTCTTACATTTAACACAGGCTTCAGAAGCAAAACCAAGAATTTTCAAATAGGTTACTCCTCATTTTTAAACACTTCAGATAATATAAAAGAAAATAAAACGTCTTTTGCATCCAATGATAATCTGTCACAACTTACAAGATTTGACAGAAACTACGATATCAAACGCCGCCGCATATCTAATGACCTGTCCCTAAAGCTATTCAAATTAGAAAGATTATTTGGGGGTAGGGACAATGTGGTAGATTTGACTTTCGTAAACAATGTAAATTTTTCAAGTGATCTGAATAATAGTAGCGTTGATGATGGCGATTTGAGCACAAACTTTAGAACTAAAAATTCTTATCTTTCAAATAGGAGTCTTTACAGATTTATAGACGAAAGGCCCACAATCAAACTGGAAAAAACTATTGAAAAATCTTTGGTCAACCGATTCAGCAGGTTATGGCGTTTTTCCTTGGATATCAATGGACAGCTGTACAAACAAACCC
>NZ_JBFTQI010001073.1:0-1490 GCF_056398925.1 Pedobacter sp. 01T416_2 | reverse complement strand
GGATAGAAGTTCGGGTGCTGCAGACCATAAACTCGCCGGCATGATCGGCGGAGGAGGTACCTGGCTGATCGAGGCGATGTATCCCAAGTATTCGGATTTTTGGTATGGCGAATGGATAGTGAGCAGGGAACATGCAGAGGATAACCGCATCTGGTCGGTTGAATACAGGTGCATCGAGCAGGAGATTGATTCCAGAAACCTTCAGTTCAACGTAGGGATGCAAAGAGAAGTCCTTTCAAAAGCACTGAGTGAAATAGAGGCATTTGCCAAGGAAATAGACCTGGAAAATTTTTCCCAGGTTTTCCAAAGAGCTAATGCGGCATTGACCTCCGCACATCCTGACCAGGATTATTATCACAGCGACTTATTGCCTGAAAATGCCTATGGGTTGGCAGCGCAACAGCTGCTGTTCGCCGCCTCGCGTGCATGGGTGTTTGGGGGAATGGGTTCCTGGAACGATATGGGATTCGAAGATAAACAAATCCAGATGCGATATGAAGCCGTGTCTTCAGCACTTTATATCGCGATCAATAATGCGATTATCGCTGTTGTCAAYTCATAAAAAAACAAATGACCAGAACTGAATTACATCAGCAGCTAAGGGCCCGGTGATTAGATAGACCGTTGGAAAAACTCCTAGAATATTCCAGGGAAGAAATACCTATAAAAACAAATTGTTTAAGACTACTATCTTTCATTATATCCTAATTTTATACAAGGGGCAGTATAAACCAAAATGTACTTCCTTTACCCACTACACTGTCTACACCAATTTTTCCATTGTGCTTTTTAATAATCTCTGCGCAGATATATAACCCAAGCCCTAAACCGTTATAATTAGTTACTCTGTCTTCTGCTCTAAAATAACGCTCGAAAAGATAAGGCAATTTTTCTTTTGCAATTCCTGCTCCCTGATCAATAACCGAAACCTTAGCCATAATACCCTGCTTTTCAATTGAGATTGTTATGTGTTTTGAGTTTGATGCGTATTTAATGGCATTGTTTACAAAATTGATAATGATCTGTTCAATCCTAATCGGGTCTGCATTAACTTTTAAACTTAAATCGCCTATAGTAATAAGGTTATATTCTGCCTGAACACGTATATCTTGACATGATTCAGTAATTACATCAGCCAATAGAAATTGCTGTTGGTTAATGTGAAGCTGACCATTATTTGCCATGCTAGCATTTAATAAATCATCTATTAAACCATTTACTTTTTCCATGCTTTTATTAGCCTGTACTATTAATTTAGCCAACGTTGGTGATGCTGATTTATCTTTTAAACGATCTAAAAGTTGTAATGATGCTTTTAAAGTGGTAATTGGTGTTTTTAGCTCATGGCTAGCGATGCTAATAAAATCATCTTTTTGTTGTTGTAAAATTCGCAGCTCTTCTATGTCGGTTGCGGTACCAATCCATAAATGCATCTCGCCACCTTCATCCAAAATTGGCATTAAACGGACCAAATGCCACCTGTAGAATCC
>NZ_JBFTQI010001072.1:0-1491 GCF_056398925.1 Pedobacter sp. 01T416_2 | reverse complement strand
GTACAGTGATTTGCCAACTTTAAATAAACTCCCTGCAGCTCTGCAAAATTCTTTTTCTACAGGAATTGGGTTCTGATAATGCCCTGTGTATTGACCGTTTAGCGTTTTTGAATGATAAATATACAGGTGATGATGATCTCCGGATACACTGGTAAAAAGCCAATATCTATTTTCATGATAAATAATCGAGCTATCTACAAAAGCTTTTCCACTAACCAGCACTTTTATTTTGGTTAACTGGCTAGGATTCTCCTGGTCAACCTGATAGAGTGCTATTTCTTTCGCTTCTGACGTTTCGGGAATGCAGTATAAACAACCATTTTCTTCTATAAGATAGGGATAAGATAAATGGATCGCATCTGGCTTGATGCCCTGCACTTTCTTCTTGTTTTTGAAGTCGAATCCATCAATCATCATAATCTCGCCCTTCCCTTTCCAAAAATCCAGTTCTTCGTAATAAATCCTTGGTGCATTATTTACACTCACCACAAAAGGATCAGCGGCATAATCGATGTTGTCTTCTTGTAGCCAGTTTATCCCCGCATTTAGCTTTTTTGTGCTGATCAGTTCTTCAGGTGTTTGATAAATAAAACCAATATTCCATTTATCAGCTGCGAATATTTTATTAAAGAGGTTAACAGTTGCATTCATCTTGTTATGCTACTAAAGAAACTTTATCTGCAGTTGATTTATTTTTAATTAACCATTGAGAGAGTACCAGCAATTTCCATATCTGTGGATACCTGTTCCACTTCCCGGTCATATGCTCATTGATAATCTCTTGGGTTCTTTTCAAATGAATGCCAGGGATGTTCTTCAAATTATCGACTGATAAATTATCCATCACATAATCTTTTAATTCATTTCTGAACCAATGCTGGAATGGCATGGTAAAGCCAGCCTTTGGCCTATCGAAAATATGTGCAGGAACACGATCGAACAATAAATCTTTTAATATCCGTTTTTGGTTTCCATTGGTGTATTTAAATGCTGTGGGTAGGCTTCTAGAAAACTCTATCACTCTGTAATCCATTAAAGGAGAACGTGATTCAAGCGAAAAGGCCATTGAAGCACGATCTACTTTGGTGTTGATATCTCCGTTTAAATAGGTTTTAATATCAAAATCAGAAATCCGTTCTAACAAAGGTTTAGATGGATTGGTTAAAATATGCATCAATGGGTTATACTTGGCCAGATCGGGTTGTTTTACCCAAGAATTTTCCATATTGCCAAACATTTTTACATATAGCTTTTCTATATCTTCCATGGAAATACCCATGGCAATTAATTTATGGCGATAGCTCGGCAATTGGCTAATTAAGCCTGCCAATGCTTTTCTAATGCTGTGTGGCGCATAAAACAGGCTGTTAACCTGTTTAATCCATTTATAGCGATGATAGCCTAAAAAAGCTTCGTCGCCAGCATCACCACTTAAGGCAACGGTTACATGCTTCCTGGTATTTTTACTGAGCAACATGGTAGGTATAGCAC
>NZ_JBFTQI010001071.1:0-1497 GCF_056398925.1 Pedobacter sp. 01T416_2 | reverse complement strand
CCGTTACGCAGTGTATCGGCTTTTCTTCCACCACAGGAAACACAAGATTTTGACCTGTACACTGCTGGATTACTGGCAGGAAAACAAACTTCAGCAAATGATGGTCCACATAAATATGCGGATAAGTTCCATGCACCGTTAAAGCTGAATGCTTATTTCGATTATAACGAAGGTTTAGCTGTAGCCAAAAAACAGAACAAACCTGTACTGATTGATTTTACCGGCCATGCCTGCGTAAACTGTAGAAAAATGGAAGCCAATGTTTGGCCTGACAAGGATGTGTACAAAATGATCAATGATGATTATGTACTGATCCAGTTATATGTAGATGATAAATCGGAACTGGCACCAGCTGATGTAGTAATTACACCAGAGGGAAGAAAACTCAATACCATTGGTAAAAAATGGAGTGATCTGCAAGCCAGGAAATTCCAGTCTAACTCACAGCCTTTTTATGTACTGCTCGATCCCAAAACAGAGACACTACTGGCACAACCACAGGGTGCAGATTATGAAGTAACAAACTATAAAAAATTCTTGACAAGCGGATTAAATGCTTTTCATAATAAATAAAAACATACTGGTCATTGTAGAAGTGTGGCCAGCAGTTAGTGATAGTTAAGACGACGATCTGGGCATTGCCGGATGGCATGCCCATTTTCACCACCAGATGTGTTAAGACACACCTAAGCCCACCTTAATACCTAACCATGAAACTTAAAATTTTTGTTGCCGCTATATTACTTTTACATCCTTTTTTCCTGTCTTCATTCTTAATCCCATCTTAAAACCTAGCTCTAGAAAGCCGCGAGCTCCTGCTTATACAATGCAAAAGGCGCATGTAACTAGCGAACCGATTAAACACATGCTACACCAGCGGGGGGATTATTTGAATAGGCCGTAGCAAAACGCTACGACCAGATGTATTCGGAAACTATCCTCTTAAGTAAAGTGTCAAAAAGAAGAAAACTAAGGGAAATACAACCACACATAATGTTATAAAAATACTTTTTCTTCTCTCCTTTTCAGATTCATTTTCAAATTCATTCATGATCGAATCATGTAGTCTTTCTTTTTGCATCAAATATTTGTTCTGAATGCCATTATAATAATCTGAAATCCTTTTTTCAACATGAATCTGATCCCAGACAGCCAATCGCTCTAATCCTATGCACGCTTGGAATTCTACTCTTTTACTTTAAGACCGGTAAATCAATAATATTAACAATATTTAACAAGTAATTGTGTTTTCTATTTACAACTTTTATATTTTATTTTCAAGTTTAAAATAATTGGAGCAAATCGCTAGAAAAGATCTTAATAAAAAAGCCACACATTTCTGTATGACTTTATCCAGTGCACTACCTTTCATTCATGCATTTGCCTCCACGAACAGGCGACCTTCTTTCTTTTAACGAACTGGGAGTTACAATAAGTAAATCTTTAATTATAAGAATAAGTTCCAGAAGGAATAGTAAAAGATCCATTCGTGTTCCC
>NZ_JBFTQI010001070.1:0-1499 GCF_056398925.1 Pedobacter sp. 01T416_2 | reverse complement strand
ACGGAAAGGAACAATAATACCTTTAACCAATAATGTCCTGTTCAACTTAGGGATATCGATTACCCGCTCGTCCATTAAAAATTGATCTAAGTATTTTTTAACATCTGCCGTTGCCGGACTATCAGGTGTTCCTAAATTTACCAGTAAAATCCCCTTTTTGCTCATTTATAAAGAATATGTTTCGTGGCGCAAATATCGCCTTTTTATTGTTTTTTCCCTATGCTTAAAATGTGATTGCAAACATTTTTTAGTCAAAAAGTGTTATTTCATACTTCCACAAGCTATCGAGCAATAGCCTGCAAATTCATCAGCATGCTGTTTGATGTTACTATCTGGCAATTCGAACAAGTAAAATATTATTTGGAAATTAGTTAGTGTCGGATGGTAACATCCAACACCACGGATATTCATTCGGAAYCAGAAAAGATTTGATTTTGCGTCAGATGTTACCATCTGAGACAACGACCTCGACTATCGCTTCATTTTATGCAGTTGCCACCAAGGCATACCTGGTTTTTGGTGATGTTCTAAATGATAGCCAAAAAAGTAACAGGTAATAAAGGCAACAAAATGATTTTTCTGTAAGGTAGAAGAATGATATTCATTATCGTGCTCCCCCTTATGCGGCAAATAGGTTCCGAAATAAAATAACTGAAAAGTGCTTAATAAGGATGGCAGTACCCAAAACAACAGCAGGTTCTTTTCATCAATCCAGATTTTCAACACATTATAAACTATGGCCATAATTACCAATTGAATTATCGTGATATAATTCAGCATGAAACGGAAATACCATTTCCAAAAGCCATACGGCGCAAAATCAGGATCTTCTTCACTGTGTACATGACGGTGGTGCTGGTGATGTTTCGCATACAAACGGTTATAAAAAAAACCTGCGTAGAGAAAAACGGAAAGATAGCCAATAAAATTATTTGTTTTTTGGTTTGGCGATATCGTTCCGTGCATCGCATCGTGGGCGGTAATAAACAAACCTGTATACAAATGCATCTGAACAACAATCATCAGATAAACCAAGGGATTGCTCCAGGCAAAATTCCATGTAAGCAAGAAATAAAGAGAAACAAACCAACAGACAATTACGGTTAACGCAACCAGAATTCCGGTATGTGGGCTTATCGTTTTCAATGGCTTTTATTTATTTCGTCATGCTGAATTTAGTTCAGCATCTTTCTCCGTCATAAAGACCCTGAACTAAATTACCTTCGGTGAGCTCGCTTAAAGCTCGGTTTACTTCGTAGCTTTCCGCTACGCTACAGGTCAGGGCGACGCCTCTCATGATAAATCTAGTATTTTTCCAAAGCGGCTTTAACCTTTTCCATCAGCCACATTGGTGTAGAAGTAGCACCGCAGATGCCAACTTTATCATTTTCGTTAAACCAGGTTTGATCTAACTCTTCAACATTCGAAATAAAATAAGAATTATCGTTGTGTTTTTTACAAACATCGTATAGCACTTTTCCATTAGAAGATTTCTTGCC
>NZ_JBFTQI010001069.1:0-1500 GCF_056398925.1 Pedobacter sp. 01T416_2 | reverse complement strand
CTTCTACGATACTTTCTTCGGCATAAAAATTAGTCTTCAAATTGGCATTACAGTAGGCAATTAAGTTGGGCAATGCTGTTCTATCTGCATACCAATCACCACCACCGTTATACTTTAATTTGGCCATGCGGTAGGTTGGTGGTAAAGCGCTAAAAGCTGAAAGCATAAGGCAGAAAGCCAAAAGCCCTATGCAAGAAGCAATAAACTTAAATTTCGGAAGCTGAAAACTGAAAACTGAAAACTTCAAATGATTATCGGTTAAGGTAATTGATTTCAAAACAAACAGATAATGCAGCCGTTTCTGTGCGCAATCTGTTATCACCTAAAGTTAATGCTTTAAAGCCTTTGTTCAAAGCTAAATTAACTTCATCAGGTGTGAAATCTCCTTCAGGACCAATAAGAATTAAGTATTTTTGATGTGGAGCTACAAGTTTGGATATATATTGTTTCTCCCCGTTATCGATACAGTGTGCTATTAATTTATGCCCATCGAATGATTCTTTTAAAAAAGCATCCAAAGAAATGGCATCATTTAATTTTGGATGATAGGCTTTTATCGATTGCTTAACAGCAGAAGTAATCACTTTGTTGAGCCGATCCTCTTTAACTATCCTACGCTCCGATCGATCGGTAATAATTGGTGTAATTTCATCAATACCCAACTCTGTAGCTTTTTCTAAAAACCATTCGATCCTGTCGATATTTTTAGTTGGCGCAACAGCAATATGCAGGTAATGATTTCTTTTATGAAACTCCGTTTCTACTTTTAAAATGGATAAGGAGACTTTTTTCGGATTATCAGAAGTGATTTCAGCAGTGTAAAAACCACCTTTCCCATCAACCAGATTAACGATTGAGCCTATGGTAAGGCGAAGCACCCTAACGCAATGTTTGCTCTCTTCTTCGTTAAGCGTATAAGCATTTTGGGCTATATCTGGTGTGTAAAAAATATGCATAGTTGAAATTAATGATTATCAACCATATCTGCTTTATTGATCACCAATTCTAACTTGATTGTTTCGATATTCTGCTCTGTTTTTTTAAGGATGGTAAACAGATATCCRTATGATTCGTTGCTTTCGCCTACCTCAGGGATACGTTCAAAAACATGAGAAACCAAACCACCAATGGTATCGAAATCTTCATCCTCTGGTAAATCGTGAGGTAGATGTTCATTCACATCATATACAGTAGCGAATGCATTTACGATAAACTCATTGTCAGAAACTTTTTCTACCAGTGGCTTTTCTTCATCGTATTCATCCTGGATTTCTCCAACAAGCTCTTCAACAATATCTTCTAACGTAACCATGCCCGCTGTACCGCCAAACTCATCTAATACAATAGCAATCTGTATGCGGTTACTTTGCAGTTCACTCATCAGATCGTTGATTTTCTTGGTTTCTGTAACGAAATATGGTTTTCTGATGATATCGTTTAATGTCCAGTGCTGATTACCCGCTGCAACGAATGGTAAAATATCTTTTGCATGGATAATCC
>NZ_JBFTQI010001068.1:0-1507 GCF_056398925.1 Pedobacter sp. 01T416_2 | reverse complement strand
GGCAACTAATGCTCAAACTGGGGAGTTTGCTACTTCTTCTACAAGTGGGCAGACAAAAATTGAGGCTAATCAAGAAGCTTCATCGATAAGCTCAATGAATTCACTGGGGCAAAAATTGGCCATGTTTGGGTTTAAGTTCGAGCAGTTTTTGGCTGGCGCACGTGCGGGAAATGAGATAGCTCCTTCCGCACCTACTAAATTTTCAGCACCAGCGATTACTACGGGAGAGATAGCCACTAATGGCGGAGTAACTACAGTAGGGCGCTGGATGTCTCAAGCGGAAGCGACAGCAATGAAAAATGGTTCGCCAGCAGCTGTGGGGGCGGGTGGAAAAACATCGGTTACTGTAGGAGGTTCAAATGTTTGGAGCTCAGCTCAGCCAGGCTCTGTATATGTTGAGTTTCAGGTTCCTACGAATAGTTTAGTTCCTGGAGGTGGGCCAGGTATTTACAGTATACTAGGGCCAGGAGCAAGCAAATCGCAAATGTTCCAGTTAGAGAAACTGGGGGGGCAAGTTTCCCCTGCAGTTCAAAATATTTCACCAATTCTTAAAGTTAAATAGGTATGAAAAATGTTAATTGGTTTAAGAAAGAATTTGAGTCATATCTAAAAGGATATGATGTAAAATATAAATTTTTTGAGAAAGGAGACCTTGGTGATCTCAACCAAGTTGAGTTTAATTCTAAAGAAAGAGGGGGGGAAATTGATTTTTGGAGTTCGGGATGGCTCAATGTTCATTTTGTAGATTATATAAGTGGAGATGAGTTATTTAATATTTTACTAAAACCTGATCAATATGAAGAGAAAGATAAAGTTCTGAATAAATTAAAAGATTTTTTATAGGAAAGGTCCTTGAAGAAATTAGACTGCTCAAAAAATAGCTACTTATTTGAGCAGTCTAGAATGTGGGCTTTCATTTAAGAGTAGTTTATATATATCGTAGTTTTCGTTATCAAAACAAACGAAAAGAACTTTATGTATATATTTAGATGAAGTTAAGAAGCTTTTTACTGTATTAATGGCAATTTCAGCAGCTTTTCGTTTTGGAAAACGATAAATGCCAGTGCTAATGTTCGGGAAAGCTATTGTTTGAACCAGATTATCATCAGCTAATTCAAGGCTGCTTTTATAAGCCCTGCAGAGCAAGCCTTCTTCATTTTTTCTTCCATTGTTCCACACTGGCCCAACAGTATGGATAACAAATTTTGCAGGAAGGTTACCTGCTGTTGTTATTACTGCTTCGCCAATATTGCAGCCGCCTTGCTTATTTCTGATCTTTTGGCACTCTTCCAGAATTGACTTACCACCTGCTTTATGTATAGCCCCATCGACACCACTGCCGCCTAATAATGATGTATTGGCCGCATTTACAATAGCATCAGCTTCAACTTTTGTAATATCGCCTTGTATTAATTGAATCACTATGTTTTATTTGATTAAGAATACATTCCTCGCCAGCGCATCGCGTTCTGCTTGTGCTTAAGGGGTGTTGCAAAGTCTAGCATTT
>NZ_JBFTQI010001067.1:0-1514 GCF_056398925.1 Pedobacter sp. 01T416_2 | reverse complement strand
TACCAGCTCTGGTTTTAACCAGGTTGCTTTTGCTTTTGGCCGGTTTGGCCTGAAGCGTGAGGGCTCATTTACATCAGGTATACTTTCGAAAGGGCTTTTATCGATAATAATTGGTTTAAACTGCTCCATCATTGTTTTCTGCAATTTATCCGAAAACCCTGTTCCAACCTTACCTACATATTGCAATTTTCCTTTTTCATAAACGCCCAACAGTAAAGAACTAAAAGATTTAGAAGTATCTGCATTTTTGGTAAAACCCGCAATAATCACTTCTTGTCGTTTCTGCACCTTAATTTTCAGCCACTCTTTTGATCTTCGATCTGCTGCATAAGTACTATCTGTTTTTTTAGCGATAATGCCTTCTAAGCCCATTCTCCTTGCCGCATCGAAAAAATCGACACCACTGGCTTTAAAAACCTTACCAAGGCGCACACGGTCGTCATCTGTTGGCAGTATATCGTTCAATATGGCTTGTCGCTGGTAAAGCGGCAGATCCATCAGGTTCTTACCCTCATACCAGAGGATATCGAACACATAAAAAACAAGTTCTCCATCTGCTTCACTTCTCCAATTCTGCAGGGAGCCGAAATTTGATACACCTTTATTATTGAGCACCAAAATCTCACCATCAAATACCGCATTCAATTTCCAGGTTAAAAGCAGATCATAAATGGGGTAAAATTTTTCGTTAAAGGATTTATTATTTCGGGAAAACAAATCAACCTTTCCTTTATTAATAAAAGCTAGGGCACGGTAACCATCCCATTTCACCTCATATTGCCAGTTAGGATCGTCGAAAGGTTCGTCAACCAGGGTAGCTAGCATAGGTTTCACTCCTTTTGGGATGGCTGTTTTGGGAGCTTTCTTTAATATGCTTTTTACATCTATCGCTAGGTCATTGCCCACTGGCATAGTTTCTCTCTTTGCTTTTTGCTTTGGGCTTTTTTTTTCAGTCTTTAAATCCTGCTCCTTTCCTTCTTTCCAGACCTTATCGGATGTTTTTTCCATCTTTTCGATTGTTTTTCCGGAAAGCACAGATTTATCTTCCTTGGTAATGTCTTTTGTAGAAGCATAATCGTCTTTGTGTTTGATCAACAGCCAACCGTTTTCGCCCATGCCATGTGTTTTTACAAGGGCAAACTCTCCATGAAGCTTTTCTCCGTTTAATTTGATTTTTAAAGAACCATCTTTTAACTGGCCTAACAGATGTTTTTCTTGTGCTTTTTTGCCTTTAATCGTTTCTATCGGCTCGTAAGTTCCTTCATCCCATACAATAACGGTTCCGCCACCATATTCGCCCTGTGGAATAATGCCTTCAAAATCTTTGTAATCGTATGGATGATCTTCTACCATCATAGCCAAACGTTTGGTTTTAGGATCGGTTGAAGGCCCTTTCGGTACCGCCCAGCTTTTTAGAACGCCTTCCATTTCGAGCCTGAAATCGTAGTGCAAACGCGAAGCATCATGTTTTTGGATTACAAAATGTAATTTGTTCCTATCGCTGCTTTTACCCG
>NZ_JBFTQI010001066.1:0-1519 GCF_056398925.1 Pedobacter sp. 01T416_2 | reverse complement strand
ACGTAAATACTGATCGAAAACTTTATCCAGTTTAAGCCCGCTTTGTTTGGCTATGTAATTTTCAATCTGAGCAGTGGTTACCGTTTGATGGTAAAATGTTTTGCTTAGCCCGCGAAGAATCTGTCTGAATTTTTCATCGTTATTAATTAACTGGCGAATGGTACTAATCAAATTTGCACCTTTTGGATACATGTCGCCCGAGCCTTCTTTATTTACACCGTAAGGACCAATAACTGGAACATCATTACGGATGATTTTTTGTAATCCGATTACATATTCATCAGCAGCTGCTTTGTTCTCGGTACATTCGGTAAACAATACCTCAGAATAATTGGTGAAACCTTCGTGAATCCACATATCGGCGATATCTTTTGAGGTGATGTTATTGCCGAACCATTCGTGGCCGCTCTCGTGGATGGTGATGAAATCCCACTTTAAGCCATGGCCGGTACCGCTTAAATCTTTGCCTAAATAACCTGGTTTAAACTGATTGCCATAAGCTACTGCGCTTTGGTGTTCCATCCCTAAATGTGGTGCCTGAACCAGTTTGTAACCGTCTTTGTACCATGGGTAAGGACCAAACCAGTATTCGAAACATTTTAGCATGGGTTTAACATCGGCATCCCAATGTGGGCGGGCTTTGGCGCTATCGGTTTGCAGCGCCCAGTAATCGATGCTGAGTTTTCCGTTTTCACCATTGTAACTGTCTTGCCAGTGGGCATATTTGCCAATGTAAAAGGTTACATCATAGTTGTTGATGGGATTAGCGACAAACCAATTGTATTGTTTGTAACCATCCGGTTTATCTACAGTATTTCTCAGCCTTCCATTAGATATTTCCTGCAAAGTTTTAAGAACACTAATGCTGATTAACATACTATCTACTTCATCGCTCTGGTGATCTTTATTTGGCCACCATACACTTGCGCCTAAACCCTGGCAGGCTACGGAAACAAAAGGATTGCCGGCTTCATCTTTTTTGAAGATAAAACCGCCATCCCAAGGGGGTGTTTTGGCAACAGTAGGATTACCAGAATAGAAAACGATAAATCTATCTTTACTTCCTTTTTTAACTGCTTTAGGAAAGGTTACAAAAACCGCATTATATTCTCGGGTAAAAGGTAAACTGGCACCTTTATATACCACTTTATCTACTTTTAAGTTATCAAAAAGATCGAACTGTAATTTGGTGAAATCCTGTGTGGCGGTAAAAGCAAATTCATTGCTTCCGCTAACTGATTTTTGGTCGATATCGATCTTCACATCTAAGTGGTAATAATTAATATCGTAGCAGGTACGTAAAGGGGTAAGTGTTCCGCGGAGGCTATCGGCCCTTGAGTTTACCTGGTTTTTGCCAAGCATCTGTGCCTGTACAGCCGAAATGCTGATGCTGATGGCAAGGATGAATAGTAACTTTTTCATTTGTTATGTTTTTGTTGATCGTTATAAACGATCGGTTATTTATGAGGGTGTATCATAAAGGCGATTTCACCTCAGATGCTGTCATGTTGAGCCTGTC
>NZ_JBFTQI010001065.1:0-1522 GCF_056398925.1 Pedobacter sp. 01T416_2 | reverse complement strand
GCAATATGCAGGAGAAGCTTGAACCTACTTTTAAAAACATTTTTACAAGCTTTGGTGTTTCACTTGCACTGTATGGGGTACTTTCTTTAATCCTTTCAGCTATCTTAAAGAAAAAACAACCAGTTACATTCGATTCGTTTCCAAAGGAAGATTAATTTCTTTTATAAAATTTTGAACGTGCAGGTTTTATCATTTAATTTGATGAAATTTGCACGTTTTTAATAATGCGTCATTGCGAACGAAGCGTGGGAAATGCGCAGGGGTGTGGCAATCTTATAATAGATTGCTTCGTCGTTCCTTCTCGCAATGACGATAATACTCAAAAATGGATATATCAGTAGTAGTACCCTTATTTAATGAAGATGAATCTTTGCCAGAATTAACGGCTTGGATTGATAAAGTGATGATCGACAATAATTTCAGTTACGAAATTATTTTGGTTGATGATGGTAGTACCGATAGATCATGGGAGGTGATTGAAGAGTTAAGATTTCAAAACCCTGCCATTAAAGGCATTAAGTTTAGAAGGAACTACGGTAAATCTGCAGCCTTAAATGTTGGTTTCGAAGCTACTCAGGGCGATGTGGTCATTACCATGGATGCCGATCTGCAGGATAGTCCGGATGAAATCCCTGAATTATACCGCCGCATAAAAGACGAAAAGCTTGATATCATTTCAGGCTGGAAAAAGAAACGTTACGATCCGATTACGAAAACTATTCCAACTAAATTATTCAACGCCGCTACCCGTAAAATGAGCGGTATAGAACTGAACGATTTTAACTGTGGCTTAAAAGCTTACCGTAGCGATGTGATCAAAACCATCGAAGTTTACGGCGAAATGCACCGTTATATCCCGGTAATTGCCAAATGGGCGGGATTTAGTAAAATATCCGAACAGGTGGTAGAACACCGTGCCCGCAAATATGGCACAACAAAATTCGGCTTTAGCAGGTTTATAAACGGCTTTTTAGATTTACTTTCTATATTTTTTGTTGGTAAATTCGGCAAACGCCCAATGCACTTTTTTGGTTCGTTAGGGGTTTTAAGCTYCTTTATCGGTATAATCATGGCGCTTTATATATTATTCGAAAAGAAATATTTGATATGGCAGGGCTTAGCCTATCGCGATGTAACCGATCAACCTTTGTTTTATTTATCACTGGTTGCCATTGTTGTTGGTTCGCAGATGTTCCTGGCAGGTTTTATTGCAGAACTCTTATCGCGTAACGCACCAGAAAGAAATCAATATTTAATCGAAAAAGAACTTAAATAAGTTGAAAGACTAAAGCTTAAAGCATAAAGCGCTTTGGTCTTTAGTCTTTCAGCTTTCAGCTTCAAGACATGTTTTTCTCCATCATCATTCCACTTTACAATCGTCCTCAAGAAATTGACGAACTTTTAAACACCCTAACTAAACAAACTTATCTACAGTTTGAGGTTTTGGTTATAGAAGATGGTTCGAAAAACGATGCAAAGGCCATTGTAGCTTCTTATGCAGATAAACTGGACATTAAATATT
>NZ_JBFTQI010001064.1:0-1532 GCF_056398925.1 Pedobacter sp. 01T416_2 | reverse complement strand
TGATAGAATTGTCCCGTTAAAATGTAATCACCCAAAGAAACTTATAGAAAACAAACTGTATGAAAAAATTATTTTTAATATTCCTGTTGCTGCCTTTTATCGGTACGGCCCAAGTTAAAGGCACACATTTTGAACATGGGCTTTCCTGGCAGCAGGTAAAAGATAAAGCTAAAAAAGAGAACAAATACCTTTTGGTAGACTGCTTTACAACCTGGTGCGGCCCTTGCAAATACATGGCCAGTACCATTTTTCCGCAGGAAAAGGTCGGCGAATTCTTCAACAAAAACTTTGTAAATGTTAAGATACAGTTCGATCAAACCAAAAATGATAGCGAAGAAGTTAAAAGTTGGTATGCGGATGCCCAATCGATGAGCAAAGAGTTCAAGATAAATGCCTATCCTACCTTTCTGATCTTTTCTCCGCAGGGCAAGCTCGTACACCGTATTGTAGGCGGTGGAGAGGCAGATGAATTTATCGCCAAAGCGAAGATGGCACTGAACCCAGAAACCCAATATTACACGCTACTGAAAAAAAGCGAGTCTGGAAATGCTGCTCCTGAGACCCTGAAACAGTTGGCAGTTAGTGCCGAAGCAGCCTATGATGAGGAAAACTCCGAAAAGTTTGCCAGCGCTTACATGGCTACACAAAAAGACCTGTATACCAAAGAGAACCTGGAATTTGTTAGCAAATACACCAGAAGCAGCCAAAGCAAGGGATTTGACCTGATGTTAAAAGATCCTGAAAAAGTAGATGCTGTTCTGGGAAAAGGAAAATCAAATGAAATCCTGAGTGCCGTTGTTCTGGAGGAAAATATTTATCCCGGACTTCGAAAATCCAATGTCAATGTAGATTCACTGGTTGCTGCCGCACAGGCGAAATACCCAACAGTAGACATCAGTAAAGCCACCGAACTGATAAAGATTCAGGTTTTTCATGCCGAAAAAAAATGGGACAAATTTCAGCCGGCAATACTAAGTTATATGAAAAAATACGGTGCCGAAGTAAGCGCTGATATGTTGAATTTCTTTGCATGGGCGGTTTTTGAAAACTGTAAAGATACTAACTGTATTACTGAGGCGCTGAGCTGGAGTAAACGCAGCGTGGATGAGACCCAAAACAAGGAGCCTGCCTACCTGGACACCTATGCCAACCTGCTGTATAAGCTGGGCAAAAAGGACCAGGCGATTGCCATGCAGCAGAAAGCGGTGGACCTGGTTGCAGCCGAAAATAAAGCGAAATACCAGGTTACGTTGGAGAAAATGAAAAAAGGCGAATAAACCTTTAAGATTAAGTAAAAGGGATGCAGTTCATGACACTGCATCCCTTTTTTTATTGTGTCCTGACATAGGCCTCAGCAATAAGGTTGTGCTGTAAGCAAGCATCTCCATGCCGAAATAACGCAGCCAACTTACCATATATAAAATAATCCTGCATTTAAAAATCGTACTCCGTTTACCGAGGCAAGTTAAAAATTCACGCTAATTTTTGAGCTCAAGCAAGCCGCGAATCAATGAATTGCGATTCTTGATGGC
>NZ_JBFTQI010001063.1:0-1540 GCF_056398925.1 Pedobacter sp. 01T416_2 | reverse complement strand
AAGGTGGTGTTTTTTAAAATAATTGAATGCTTTTTTATCCCCTACAAAAACATGCTTTGGATTAGTTAAACCATAATTTGCCACAAGGCTATCAATTTTTGGAATATAAGCCTGTAATCTCAACAAGCCCTCTTCCATATATTTTGAGCTATTATAGGTATTGGGACTATACCAGATAGGATGCTGCAACACCACAATGGCCTTAGGAAAATCGGCCAATAACTTATCTACAATGGTTTTTACATTTTCAATATATCGATCAGGCGAAACCGGAGCTCCATGCGGTCCTTTTATAGCGCTATCGTTGGTACCGAGCTTTAACGAAAAAATCAATAATGCCTCTTTATTGGTAAATGCACTGGCTGCTTCTTCAACTTTGTTAAAAGTACGGCTTGCACTGGGTAAAAAATCAAAAGTGGTATAACCGCTATGGCCCTGATTACTGAATTTAACTTCGTTTATTCCTTTTTGCTTAAGCAGGTAAGCTACGGCTACAGCAGGTGGGGCATCAGCAGCATCGGCGATCTGAACGCCTTGCGTGATACTATTGCCGATAAAAACAATATTAAGATTTCTCTTCTTATGCTGTGCAGACAATAATGGGATGTTAATTAGTAAAATACTGATCAATAATAGGTATCTTTTCATCTAAAGCTGTTTTTATCGGCAACAAATTACTAATTTTACTTATTAATATAAATCTAATTTTTCATCGGTTCAAGGCCTTTTATCAACTGCAATAGTTCATCCCGCTCTTCGGCCTCCAATTCGATCATACCATTGAACATTTCAAAAATCTCATCACGCAGGTTGGAGCGCATTAAAAGATCCATCAATCGCACAAAAGTTTTCTTCTGATCGGTATTTAAACTACTAAACAATTTAGGTTCTACTTCATATAATCCCTTAATTAAATTAACCAGCGCTGGTTTCCTTAATTCTTTTTCTCTTTCGGTAGCATAAACCGGAAATATTTCATCCTGTTCGTAAGTTTCAACCAGGCGAATGGCATATTCTTTTAAAAATGGTTTACGTTTACTTTTAAGATATTCTGTTAACGCTTTAATTAGAAACCGATACTCTGCGGAAGACTTAGCGGCTCCAAATATGGCCACCTGTCCTTCATTTTCGAAACTCTTAAAATCGAAATCACGAAAAAAATCACTATCGATATAAACACTATGGAAATAATCGTCGCTCTTTTTATTTAGGGTGGTGTAATCTTTATAAATTTCTTCGCCACCGGTCAAAAAATAGTATTTAGACAGTTCTTTATGCAGGTTTTCTTTCCAATGAACGTATTTAATCTTAAAAGTAACGGCTGTATCGGGGTAAAAAAGATTAAACTCTTCTAAAGTTTTAACATTGCTACTAAAATCCAATGTTTTGCCATTTACAATGACCGAATAGTTTTTATGCCTGTTCAATTCAATAAACCAACAGAATTCGTTTATCAGGAAAGGAAGTACCGTTTCTTCTACATCTTGCTGACTGATCCTCAGATTAGTAAATGAAACAGTTGTTCCAGTTTCACCAGAAC
>NZ_JBFTQI010001062.1:0-1540 GCF_056398925.1 Pedobacter sp. 01T416_2 | reverse complement strand
CATATGCACAGCGCCTAGAAAAACTGCAATGGTTCAACGAACCTGATAACTGGGAAATCAAAGACAAAAGCCTAATTATGCAGGTGACACCAAAAAGTGATTACTGGCGCATTTCGCATTATGGCTTCACAGTGGATGATGCACCATTTTATTACAGCACGTATGGTGGGGAGTTTGAGGCAAAGGTCAAGTTGACCGGTGCATATAAAGCCCGGTTTGACCAGATGGGACTGATGATCCGTACAGATCACAAAAACTATATCAAGACAGGTGTCGAATATGTGGATGGCAAGTTCAACGTAAGCACAGTGGTTACACACAATAAAAGCGACTGGAGCGTAACAACCTTAGACAAAACCCCTCCGTTTATCTGGATAAAAGTTGTTCGTAGGCTAGATGCAGTCGAAATATTCTATTCTTTGGACGATAAAACCTATATCATGACCCGCAATGCTCCATTGGAGGATAACGCACCGGTTCTGGTAGGATTAATGGCAGCCTCCCCTGACGGTGATGGCTTTGAGGCAAAATTTGAAAACTTTTCGGTCAAACACCTACCCGACCAGCGCCGACTGGATTGGCTTAAAAATCACCAATAAGAGCTATAACAGCAGTCCTGGGCTCGTAAATTTTTAAGGCAGGGTTATTTCTGCAGATAATAGAATGCTACCATACTTAAAACCGTAGTCAGAAACATGCAGGAATATACTTGTTTCATTACCAAAGATCTGATGAAATTGGATAACGTTCTAAAATCCCATAGCAGTTTTGTGGTAAATGAAGTGAAGCGGAATTTGAACTATCCGCTTCACTAAAACAACGAGTACTAATAACAATTTAGTTAAGGTTTAAAGCCTGGCTACCGGCATCAACAGCAAGTTGAATAACGTGATGTACCAGAAAAGCATCAACTGTTCTTTCCGGAAGTAAAAAGCTGCAGCCGACACCTCCACAACCAGCTAAACCAAAATATAACGACTATAGTCATGTACCTTCAACGCTACCGCGAAAGCACATTAGGATTAGCGACAGCACGCAAAAAGTCGCCTTCTCAAATATTCACTCATCAAATATCAGGTCCTAAATGGTTTAAGATTCAGCAAGTTATCAACACACGGGCGAGATAACCACCGATGTTATTTTAGTTTTTGCATTGTTACTTTTTTAACATAAAATACTGATTCACAGATATATGTATTTATTGTATCGGAAAGTAATTTTTGGGGTTTAGATAATTAAATTACTTAGCGATAAACGAAAGTATTCCTGAAAAGTATATTATTTTACATTACCCTTTACATGACATACGCTTTCAAAATATCATAAGCAAATCTTAAAATTGTTCCGAAAACAACGATCAGAAAAAATACACGGACAAATTTATTTCCTTTAAGCAAGGCCAGTTTTGTACCGAAGAAAGCACCGGTTAGGTTAAAAAGCGCCATTGGTATAGCGTATTGAAACAGGATATGCCCTGTAGAACTGAAATAGACAATGGCTGCCAGATTAGTCGCCATATTTACAATTTTGGCATGTGCAC
>NZ_JBFTQI010001061.1:0-1541 GCF_056398925.1 Pedobacter sp. 01T416_2 | reverse complement strand
GTACGGAAACTATGATTAAGGCAGTAGCAAAGTAGTTGCTGCCATTTTTAGTTCTGAGCGGTATTTGTCAAAATTAATTACAGTCTTAACTAAAATCATCAATCAGAAACACAAAAAGCTCTTTAGGTCCGTGCGCGCCTAAAACCAAAGTTTTTTCGATATCGGCAGTTCTGCTTGGGCCTGTAATGTTGCTGATCATTGATGGGATTTGATTGCCATACTTGTTCTTCAATAACAGAAAAGCATCTTTAAGATCTAAAACCAACTGACTGGTTTTGGCGATCACGATGTGATGATGTGGAAAGATACTAAGCCTTCTTCCTGCAGCACCCTGGTTAGTTACCATTACACTTCCATTACGGGCAATTAAGGCTTCGCAAAGGGTAATGCCTACCTCGGCCTGTTCAAAATCTTTATCGGTTTGGTAAAAAGGAAATTCATATTTGCTCAAAAACTGTTGAAGTTCTGGTTCCCAGCAGTATATTTTCCGCCATTTAAACTTGTCGGCCAGCTGTAGCATGTTTTCAAAAAAATCGATCCCGTCTTCGCAGAAGATAAAGTTGCCAGATACGGCGGTGAGCTGTTCGGCAAATAATACCTCTAGCTCATCTGTATTTTTTTTATACAATTGACTTTCTTCTAAATTAGGATAAGGGTTTTCGCGCTTCTCTAATAGTGCTTTCCTTATCTTTTTTAGTATTTGTTCTTTCGCTGTCGTATTATCCTTCATTATAAAAAAAAGCTACCCTAATAATTAAACTAGGGTAGCAAATGTAATAATAGAAATTATTATTTATGCTTCTACCGGAGTAATATGTCCGGGAGTTCCGCTTTCTCCTTGGTTTTCGAATAATCGTTTACCAAAAATCACTTCTAAATCGTCTTTAAATAAAACTTCTTTTTCAATCAGGATATCAGCCAATTGGATCAATTTATCTTTATTTTCTTCCAATAAACTAATTGCTCTTTGGTATTGGCCTTCAATTAATGCCGAAATTTCTTTGTCGATAGTTAAAGCGGTATCCTCTGAATATGGTTTAGAGAAATTATACTCGTTCTGACCAGATGAATCATAATAAGTAATGTTTCCTAATTTATCGTTCAAACCATAAATGGTAACCATTGCTCTGGCTTGTTTGTTCACTTTCTCTAAATCGCTAAGTGCACCGGTAGAAATGGTATCGAACATCACTTTTTCAGCTGCCCTACCACCCATAGTTGCACACATTTCATCAAGCATTTGGTGAGGGCGAACAATTAAGCGTTCTTCAGGCAAATACCAGGCTGCACCTAGGCTCTGTCCGCGTGGTACAATAGTAACCTTAACTAAAGGCGCCGCATGTTCTAACAACCAGCTTACTGTGGCGTGACCAGCCTCGTGTATCGCAATAGCGCGTTTTTCGGCTGGTGTAATGATTTTGTTTTTCTTTTCTAAACCACCTACAATTCTATCAACAGCATCTAAGAAATCTTGCTTATCAACTGCCGATTTATTTTTACGGGCAGCAATTAATGCCGCTTCGTTACAAACATTTGCAATG
>NZ_JBFTQI010001060.1:0-1544 GCF_056398925.1 Pedobacter sp. 01T416_2 | reverse complement strand
GACCTATAATGGGAGGTGTTGCCTTTTCTCCTAAGTGGAGTCCCAGATTTTTGTCGGCAGAAATTTGAAGCATAGCATCCATAATGGCAATGTTTGCTTCAAGCGAAACTTTCATTTCTATCTTGCTCAGATCATCCCGATTAATGTTACCTGCACTACAAATGGTATTTACTTCTGCATCATTCCTTGCACTAAGTAATATTAAATTTCGCATTACCGGCATGGCAACCCAAAAAGTATTTATAGATGTACCATTTTGCTTGTAAAACCCTTCCATACTATTTAATCATCGTTCAATTATATAAATTTATGGCAATAAATACCCCACTCAGGTGCTTTTACATTATAGTATGGTAATAGACCATTCTTTTATTCTTATGCTATTAGCCCTTGGAGGAATCAATTCCGCAATAAACAAATATAAAAAATGTAACGGCTAAAGCGCAGCAACTATTGGCGATAAATGCCTGTATTTCTYCATTTTTTTGGCTATTTTCGCTAACCTAGCCTAAGATAACATGACGAAATTTTTTACATTATCTATTTTTCTGTTAAATGCTGCTGTATCTATTTACACTTTTGGACAGGACAGCACAACATTAAAATCAGACAGCCTAAAGAATGGAAAGCTAGAAAACGAATTCAATAAAGTAAATCAACTCTCTGCGGAGCGGCTTTCTGATTCACTTAAGCGAGCAGAACTAGAACAACGTGTAAGCGCACTGGGAACAACAGACAAATTGCAACGGGAAAGTTTAATGGCTGAATTAAAATCACTCAAAAAAAGAGATTCCATTCATCGTTTCCGTCAGATAAGTCAGATAGATTCTTTACGCAAGATTATCAAAGGTGTACCAGTTGTATTTAATGGCGATACACTCTATTTTATTTATGCCAAGCTGGGCAGTTTTAGTGCCACCGACAGGACAAAAGCTGTGGCTGACAGACTAGAAAGAGTTGGCGATGGCGCGAATTTTTCATCCGATTCACTTAAGCTTATCCCTGCCGAACAAACTACCGATTTGCTCTATGGTAACACCTTATTGCTTTCTATAACTGATCAGGATGCATTATGGGCCAGAAGCGACCGCGAGGTTTACACTTCAGAAATCAAAAAGCGAGTAGTAGCTGCTCTCGATAAATACGTTCACGATACCAGTTGGCAGGTATTATTGAGGGAAATTTTATTGACAATATTGGTTATTGCAGTGGTAATTGGTTTAATCTATCTTATTAACAGGCTCTTCAGAAAAATATCAACCAAATTTTTCTCTGCAGAAGGACGTTTTAAAGATGGTATAAAAATCAAAAACTATGAGTTATTAGATGTAAACCGTCAACTGGCTATAATTACGATACTCTTGAAAATCATTCGTTATGGGATTATTCTGGCAGTAATTTATCTGGCCTTTCCTGTGCTGTTTGGAATTTTCCCCTTTACGCGCGATCTCTCTGTTAACCTGTTGAATTATATCCTCAGTCCACTTAAAAGAATTGGCATTGCGGTATGGAACTATATTCCCAACCTGATGACTATACTGGTT
>NZ_JBFTQI010001059.1:0-1545 GCF_056398925.1 Pedobacter sp. 01T416_2 | reverse complement strand
ATATACATCTGGTTGCTCATCTGCAAGGGGATTCACAGAAGTTCCCGCAAGCGGATAGACAATAAAATTGCCCTGTGCGTCGAAAGCATCACCCAAAGGCGATATTTTGTTGGCCTGGTTTAAGGGATCCCTTCGGTTATCTATCTCGTAATGGGTAAACTGTGCCTGCATCCCCGTTGTGAAATACTTTCCAATGTTCTGATCGAGGTTTAACCGCGCCGAGTAACGTGCCGATCTGTCGTTTTTGAGGAGTCCTTTTTCATTTAAATAATCGAGCGAAAAGTAGGCTTTGGTTTTTTCGGTTCCGGCCCTAACACCGAGCTGATAATCCTGTTGGCTTCCATCGTGGAGCAATAGATCCTGATAGTTGGTAAACTGGTTATTCTGAACGGCTGCATATTCGGCCGAATTAAAGATTTTGATATCATCGGCAGGGCTGGCCCAGTTCCCTGTGGTACGATAGGCCTGGCGGCGCTGCTCAACAAATTGCTGGCCATCCATTACACCCGGATACCGTGCAACCTGCGAGATCCCGTAATAGGAATTAAGTGATACAACGGCTTGTCCGGAAATCCCTTTTTTAGTGGTTACCAGGATTACACCATTGGCACCTCTCGATCCGTATATTGCAGTAGAGGAAGCATCCTTGAGTATTTCCATTGAAGCAATATCGTTCGCATTTAGATCCTGCAAACTTCCGTACTGCACACCATCAACAATAATAAGCGGACCGTTTCCTGCTGAAATGGAACGGGTACCCCTAATATTAATATTAACGCCCGATGAAGCTGAGCCACTGCTTCTGGTAATATCAACACCCGGTACTTTTCCCTGAATAGACTCAAGCGGATTTGCCGAAGGCACTTTAGCAATATCATCCCCCTTAACAGATACAACAGCACCTGTAAGATCGCGTTTTTTTACTGTTCCATATCCAATAACAACAACATCGTTCAAGTTGGTTTCGTCTGGCGACATCTTGATACTAATTTGACGCTGTTCGCCCACAGTTACTTCGCGGTTTGCATAACCCACGTAATTAAAAATGAGCACCGCAGTGTTGTCTGGTACACTTATGCTAAATTTCCCATTGCCGTCTGAACTTGTGCCCTGGGTAGTGCCCTTAAGGAGTATACTCACCCCAATAAGGGTTTCACCGGTTTTGGCATCTGATACCTGGCCGATAACGGTACGGTTCTGCGCTGTAGCAGTAAAAAAAAGCAGACAGCACATAGCCAACGATAGATACAATTTGATCATAATATTTGGTTAGGTTTTCAATAGCACATCAAATCCTAAAATTCGATATACATGTTAATTATTAGTTAGATGCAAACGGCACAAAGACCTGAAATCCAGCACCGAACAACATACCCAACAATCTTACGGAGTTTTAATCAGAGCCTGCAGTAAATTGGATTATTTATTTGTGCAATCGTTTGCGGAGCTTAATAAAGCAGAAATCAGAAAGGAATTTAGGCTAAAAACGATACCTGATAAATTTAAAAAAATGCAATAATATTATACAAGCTATGCTATATAAAT
>NZ_JBFTQI010001058.1:0-1549 GCF_056398925.1 Pedobacter sp. 01T416_2 | reverse complement strand
TTTTAACCTGCAGGCTGTTGCGCAAAAATGCGGCTTAACTGAGAATATAATTCCGGATGTTTTTCCCTTAACTGTTCAGGTTTTTCAAAGAAATATTCAGAAACCACAGCAAAAAATTCAGCCTGATTGGTAATGGCATAAGGGTTAATATCCGATTTATTGTCTTCAATTTTTTCCATTTCCTCATGCATCATCTTAATCCAGGGCAAAGTATATTCATGTGCAATTAAATTCTCTGGAACACCATCTGTTGCGCCGTCAGATTTATCCAAAAGGTGCACAAATTCGTGTATAGCCGTATTTTCTTTCCCTGCACTTTTAGAAAAACCATGTCGCAAGGCCGAGCGTGATAAAATCATCTGTCCATTCATATAACCCGTTCCTACCATACCCATAATATTCCTTTCGCCACCTTCAAACTGAAAATCTTTATTAAAAGTATCCGGATACAATAAAACGCTAGTTAAGTTTTTGTATTGCCAATCGTCAAAACCAAAAATGGGGATAACTGCGCTCGAGGCAATCAGCAACTCGTCTAATGTTGTCATTTCTAAACCCACCGCTTCTATCTTAACCGTGCTGAAAAACGCGGCCACTTTCTGCTCAAACCTCAGCTTATCCGTCGAATCGAGATTATGGTAATACCCTACATAATCATCCAGTATCTTTTGGTCTACATCCGTTAAAGGCTCAACAGTAGCCTTCTTTTTTTTAAGGATGAGATAAAGGGCAATTAGAAAAATAGGAATTAAGTAGGCAAGTGGAAGCGAGTTCATAATAAGGATTGTACGGATTTAAAGGATTGCACAGATTTAGGGTGATTATAAGAATTTAACAGATGGAGAGATAAGGGTTAGCTTTCGATAATTTCTAATTGGGTCAAAACAYCCTCGCGTGTAACCGGATAAGGTTGATTGTTGTTTATTGCTTGATAAACAGCTTCGAAAAGCGGTAAATAACTTCCTACTTCTGATGGAATTGTCTCCTCGGTTTTATGGCCTTCAGCATCAATGGTTGTTAATAAACCATCTTTACTTGCGGGCTCAACGCCGTACCCCGGATCGGTTAATTTCATACCCGCCAGCAACTGTTCTTCCTGAATATCCGTTCTTTGTTTAATAAAACTTCCATTTACGCCATGTAAAACAAATCCTGCCTGTGGGTTTACCACCAACATGCTCGAAGTAACAAAAACATACAAACTATTAGGGTAACTCAGTTGGATCGAGAAATAATCGTCGACCAAAGTACCTACCCTATTCTTACCCAGAATTTTATGGTAACTCAATGGTTTGCCAAACAAGCAGATTACCTGGTCTAACAAGTGCGGGCCTAAATCGTATAAAAGTCCGCTGGCCTCTACCGGGTTTTCTTTAAATGCCTTCGGCCCAATTACATTTCGGTAGCGATCGTAACGCAGGTGCATTTCGTTCAATTTCCCCAGTTTACCGCTTTCAATTACCTTTTTAACCGAGGTAAAATCACTGTCCCAACGGCGGTTCTGGTAGAAAAAGATTTGTTTTCCTACACTATCGGCAAGCTCAAAAAG
>NZ_JBFTQI010001057.1:0-1550 GCF_056398925.1 Pedobacter sp. 01T416_2 | reverse complement strand
TGTAAAAGGGAAAGCCGTCTGATCTTCCGATCTGAAATTTCTACATCAGAAACCTGGAAAGTCATGCCGAGCACGAAAGAAAAATAGGCGAAATCGATAAAATCGGGCTCATCATCTCCAGGAAATTCAAGTCCTGCTCCTTTTTTATTTGAATGCCCTTTTTTATTATCCCCATAATAAAGATGTGCATAACGCATGCTAAAAGTGGTATGCACCAAAAACCACGATAAAAACATACCTGTTATGGCTACTACTAAATCGAGTGGGTCAATATCTTTATTAATCAGCAACAAAATTACGGCAAGCAGACCAGCAAAGGTAGAAACCAACACAATGGCAAAAATTTCGCCCCGGGTTTCATCCTGCATTTTCGCTTTAAGATGTGTTTCGGCAGCGGAAGTATGAAAAAACATATACCAATGGAGGGTAATCAGCATCAAACAAAATGCATCCCAGCCCAGCATAATGTGTGTAAGCACACTCATTTTAATAAAAAGCGAAACCAAATAAAAAGCAATCCCTAAAAAAAGACTAATCAACAAAATAAACAGCGCTGACCGTTTTTGGATACCTTCTAATTTCGGTTCGATTTCCATTTTCTTAAAATTTAAGCTTAAAGTGTTCTTTTGCCTGTCCTTTTTTAAAGTAAACCAAGCCGATCCAGAACAAATCTACTGTTATGGTAACATCAGGATGGTTTTTAATTTCAGCCCAGGCTTCTTTCATGCCTTCGCTCCAATAAATATCGTCAAAAATCAACAGTGAATCTTCATTAATTTTAGGCAAACACCAGTTAAAATAGTTCAGGGTAGCATCCTTGCGGTGGTTACCGTCAATGTAAACGAAATCTAAACTTGGCTGTTTGGCAATAATATCGGGTAGGATCAAATCAAAATTGCCCACATGAAGCTCTATATTCTCTAAATTTAGATCCTTGAAATTTTTCCTCGCCACCTCTGCCGTTTGCGGGCAACCTTCGATGCTAATCACTTCTGTATCAGCACTTGTTGTGGCCAGATAAGCCGTTGTAATGCCAAGGCAAGTGCCTAATTCTATAGCACTTTTAGGATTTGTATTTYTCGCCAACCGGTAAATCAGTTTGGCCAGGCGTGGACTTTTCAACGCATTCTTCGCAATCTGACTTACCTTTTTTGTACGATTTTTATTGAGGTGAGAACCCGCCCCAAGGTCTGTAACAGTGATTATCGAATCGTCATTAAAAAGTTTTTTTCGTTGTTCTTCTATGTTTTTGTATTCAGATTTGTCGGTAAAATCGTAAATTACCTCATCAGCGAGCTTGTACACGAATGGTGAGTGCGTTCCATGTCGGCTTTTTGCTGTTAAACGGTGTTTAAGGTAATCTGTAATAAATTGAAATAGCATAATATTGCAAAAGTAATTAAACACTGCAAACGTAGGTATGTTTTATGGAAAATAACGCAGAGATAAGTGCTTTAGTAAAATTGTTGGATGATCCTGACGAGGAAGTGTTCCATCATGTTGAAAAGAAACTGCTTGAATATGGCGGCGAAGTAGTACATTTTTTAGAA
>NZ_JBFTQI010001056.1:0-1553 GCF_056398925.1 Pedobacter sp. 01T416_2 | reverse complement strand
TCGATACCCAATTCAGCTAATTTTTCACCAGCTTCGATTGCTTTCCAAACCATATGGCCTGTAGCAATAATGGTAACATCTGTTCCTTCGTTAACCATCCATGCTTTACCGATCTCAAATTTTTGATCTGGATCTGTAAACACAGGGATTACCGGACGGCCAAAACGTAAATAAACCGGGCCTTCGTATTCTGCAATGGCCATAGTTGCTGCTTTAGTCTGGTTGTAATCGCAAGGATTGATAACTACCATTCCTGGCAACATTTTCATTAAACCTATATCTTCTAAAATTTGGTGTGTTGCACCATCTTCGCCTAAGGTTAAACCTGCGTGAGATGCACAGATTTTAACGTTTTTGTTCGAGTAAGCTACTGATTGGCGGATCTGGTCGTAAACGCGGCCTGTAGAAAAGTTGGCAAAAGTACCTGTAAAAGGAATTTTACCACCAATAGTCATGCCTGCTGCAATACCGATCATGTTTGCTTCTGCAATACCAACCTGTGTAAAACGCTCAGGAAAATCTTTAATAAAAGCATCCATTTTAAGTGATCCAACTAAATCGGCACATAAGGCAACCACATTTTCGTTTTTCTTTCCAGCCTCATGTAAACCAGCTCCAAAACCCGAACGTGTATCTTTTTTTTCTGTATATGTATATTTTTTCATTGTTTTTTAGCTATGAGATGTGAGGTTTTAGACGTGAGATCAGGCGACAATTCGTCTCAAATCTCATATCTATTGTCTCAAATCTAGTTTAATAGTCCCCTAAAGTTTCTGGTAATTGCGCTAACGCTGCTGCCAACTGCTCATCATTAGGTGCTGTACCGTGCCATTTATGTGTGCCCATCATATAATCTACACCAGCACCCATTTGAGTACTCATTAAATTTAGAATTGGTTTACCTTTTCCGGTTAGTGTTTTAGCATAATGTAAGCCTTCAACGATTGCTTGCATATCGTTACCATCGGTATTGATTACATGCCAGCCAAAAGCTTCGAATTTAGCTTGTAAATCATCTAAGGCAAGAACTTTACTTGTAGGACCATCAATTTGCTGTCCGTTATAATCAACAGATGCAATTAAATGATCTACTTTATTAAAAGGGGCGAACATTGCTGCTTCCCAGTTTTGTCCTTCCTGTAATTCTCCATCACCCAATAAGGCGAAGATGAGAGATTTATCACCGTTTAATTTTTTGGCTAAAGCTGCTCCAATAGCAACTGATAAGCCCTGACCTAAAGATCCTGAAGCAATACGGATACCTGGTAAATGCTCATGGGTAGTGGGGTGGCCTTGTAATCTAGAATCCAGTTTACGGAAAGTTGCCAGTTCACTTTTATCGAAATAACCAGCATGAGCTAGTGTACTGTACCATACCGGAGAAATGTGTCCGTTCGAAAGGAAGAACAAATCTTCGCCAGCACCTTCCATTGTGAAGTCTGTTTTGTGGTTCAATACTTCAAAATATAAAGCTGTGAAAAAATCTGTACAACCAAGCGAAGCGCCTGGGTGACCTGATTGACATCCGTGAACCATTCTTACGATATCTCTTC
>NZ_JBFTQI010001055.1:0-1553 GCF_056398925.1 Pedobacter sp. 01T416_2 | reverse complement strand
ATATACAGCTTCCGATCTGGTTACACTCATTCTTAAAGACCTGAAAGAAAAAGCCGATCTGATTACGGGCTACGACTGCCAAAAAGCCATTATCGGCCGGCCTGTTTTCTTTGATGATGATAATACGATGAAAGATACCCTGGCGCAGACCAGGCTAAAAAAAGCTGCCGAAAGCGCGGGTTTTACTGATGTGCGTTTTCAATTCGAACCTATTGGGGCGGCCTTTGCCTACGAAAAAACAATCAGGAAGAAAGAACGGGTTTTAGTAGCCGATTTAGGTGGAGGTACAACAGATTTTACCTACCTGATCCTCGATCCGGATAAGGTTGGCAGCAAAGACCGTAAAAACGACATGATTGCCTCTGGTGGTATATACATTGGTGGCGATAGTCTCGATTCTGCTTTTATGTGGGATAAAGGCACACCATATTTCGGAAAAAATACGATGTATGAGGCTACACCCGGTAAAATTTTAAATGTGCCGAAATCGCTTTTCGCCAATATCTGCACCTGGGATAAAATGAACTTTTTTAACGGTTTAAAAATCCAGAAAGAGATTGAGGAATATTATTATTACTCTGGGAACGATCCGAAATTTAAGAACCTGATCACCCTGATCGAAAATAACCTCGGTTATTCCTTGTTCAGATCAATTGAGAAAACGAAAATCGAACTTTCCGACCAGCCTGTTTCTACCTTTGCCTATAACAATATGAAAATTGAGATTGATGAAAACATTTCGCTCGATCAGTATAATTCGATTATCGAAAAAGACATCAACAAAATCGATGCTTATCTGGATCAATTTATGGAAACATACAAAATCAAGCCAGAAGACATTGACTGCTTGTTTTTAACCGGAGGAACATCGATGGTTTCGGCCGTACAAAATCTGTTTAAGACTAAATTTCCGCATATTCCATTAAACTCTGGCGATAATTTTAAAAGTGTTGCCAAAGGATTGGCCTATAGCGGTTATCTATTTGAGGATTAAAGGTAAATCTGCAATATAGCAGCACTGTCTGCATACGTCATAGGCCGAGGAGAAGAAGTGCTGATTTGGATTTGGAGCGCAATGCCTGTGCAAAACACTCAGTTTCTTCCCGTTTTCCGCCTTTACGCTTCGCTACCTCGTACCTCGTTGCTGCAGGGTAACGCTTCAACCGGGGCTAATGGGCCAAAACAGTATTTCATTTTTGTGGTTGCAGGATGCACAAACCCTTGTTCCTAAACCCGATTGGAGCGAACATACCGATTCTTCATCGGTATAAAGCGTAAAGCGGGGCTGACAGCCGCCAAGAACCACTGCACGCTCATTTTCTAAAATTAATCGAAAAAATTATCCTTCGGTATGCTTCAATATTAATGACTGATGGATAAAGTAGATGAATAATCTTAAGATATCGTCATCTCCTTTGGTTTATCAAACTGATTTTTCTTCTTGCAATAGTATTACAAGAAGAAAGCTTGGTAAGCGTTTAAATAAAAGGCAGGGTGAATTTCCGTCATCTCTAGTTTACAGAACTTATGGTCGTATTAGTCCCTGCCTTTTA
>NZ_JBFTQI010001054.1:0-1554 GCF_056398925.1 Pedobacter sp. 01T416_2 | reverse complement strand
CTGCTGAAACCAGTCTGCCCTTAATCGGGTTCGATTTCATGTATACATTGCCCATTTTCTCTAAAGTGCTATTAAATTTCTTAGCGGTTTCTTCACCACCAATTTCCGAATCTGGTACTTTGCCCACCAGGTTTTTGGCATTAAACAGAAAACTGAAATTGTTTTTGCTCAATAGTTGTTTGTGCAGTTTACTTAATTTATTGCTGTTGTATTGATTGTTGCTAATGCCCTGCATTTCAGTTAACGAATTGCCGAAAAATACAATACCATCTTTAATCATAAAGTAAATATCAATCGGGCTTTTCTTTTCCAATATTTTATAAATGTTGTTCTCAACAGATACATAATTTTTGTTTACACCATATTTAATCAGTTTGTTAATCAATCTGTGATCTTCTGATGAAAACATAAAAAGGAAATCAGGCAATGTTTCTTTCTTGGTTTTAACTATTTCTTTTTGTTTGTAATCATCATCATATTCGTAAGTGGTATAAGTAACGTCTTTTGTGTTTAATCCATTAATTACGAATAACGCATCGCCTTTAATTACCTTGCTTACAGCTTCTTCATCTAGCAAAAGACTGAAGAGCTCAGTACCAAGATCAATTTCTTCATCCATTTTGCCCCCCAATAAAGAACCATAGGTTTGTTTCATTAATTTAGGGAATTCTTCCAGATAAGCTTTGGTATCAATCGAATAACTCATAAAACCGAGCGCTTTTTCGCTGTTTACATATTTCAAAAAGTTTTTGTTTAACTTTCTGTTCATGATTTTTTTATACGCATCTGCCTGTTCCTGCGCCAATTCTAAGCCTGTTGAGATGCGGAAACTCTTGTCGTCCATAAAAAGTTTCGCATTTAAACTGCCATAACCTTTCATTAACCCTGCTTTACCATAAGCACCAAATTCAGGAGAAATCGAATTATAAACATCTTGAAGGCTCGATACCCAAAGTTCTGCAATGGCTTTATTATCTAAACTTGCCGTGTATGATTTATTATTTTCGATAGACTCGTAACTGCCAGTGAAAATCTGATCAGCCTGGGCGGTCATCCAGGTAAAAGCCAATCTCTTTTTCTTTGCATCTTGTTCCAAACGCTCTTGTTGGTAGGCATCATATTGCTCATCAACAATACCATGAACAGGAGTCATGGCGCTCGCAGTATCGACTGCGAATTCTCTTGCTTCTCTGGATTCTTCAACATCTGAATCTATTCTAGCAACTTTTTTAGATTTTTTGGCCGTTTTCTTTTTACCGGTTTTTTTCGTTCCGGCAGTTTTTTTAGTATTCTTTTTAGCCGTCGATTTTTTCCGAACTTTTACTTTTTCAATAACCGGGGCATCAACTGCTTCTACCATAGGCTCATCTGTTGTTACATAAGCAGAGTCTACAGCCACAGCCGCGCTATCAGCAACTATTGCATCGTCACTTTGGAACCTTATATCTTTAATCCCATAACGTGCAGATTTAACTGAATCAGCAAAGAAAGATCCTTTTATGCTTYCGGTTACAAAATACAGCATGTTGTTGTTCCATTTAATAATGCTCGTGC
>NZ_JBFTQI010001053.1:0-1557 GCF_056398925.1 Pedobacter sp. 01T416_2 | reverse complement strand
CTCATTGAATGGTTTGAGGCTGATATTAACGAGCCTTCCGTATTGGAAGATGCCTTTATCGGGATTACCAAAGTTTACCATTGCGCAGCTTTTGTGTCCTTCAACCCAAAAGATAAAAAGCAACTTTTCCATGTAAACATAGAAGGAACCTCGAACATTGTAAATCTTTGTGCCGAAAATAATTGCCGTTTATTGCATGTAAGCTCAGTTGCTGCGTTGGGAAATGCTAAAAAGGGCAATAAAATTACTGAAAAAGACTTTTGGGAATATGATGCCAGAGCACACGCCTACGGTTTATCGAAATACGAGGGTGAGATGGAAGTTTGGCGGGGCATTACTGAAGGTTTAGATGCTATCATTGTCAACCCATCGGTAATTATCGGTAAAAATGCGGGCTTTGAGGGGAGTGGAGCAATTTTTAAACTGATAAAAGGTGGTTTTCCCTTTTACACCGATGGGGCTTCTGGTTTTGTAGATGTTGAAGATGTGGCCAAAGCGATGATCCTGTTAATGGATGCTGAAGTTTCGGGAGAACGGTATATCATTTCTGCCGATGATTATCATTATAAAGATCTGTTCAGTGAAATTGCTCAGGGTTTTGGCGTTAAAGAACCAAAAAGAGAAGCAAAACCATGGATGCTCGGAATAGCCTGGAGGGCGCTAAAATTTGCATCCATATTCACTGGTAAACAGCCTTCCATCACTAAAGATGCTGCAAAGAGCAGTTTAACATTAAGTTATTACAATAACAATAAAATAAAAACGGAAACTGGCATTACCTTTAAGCCGGTTGCCGAAAGCATAAAAGAAATTACCCAACATTTAAGATAATGCCCAAACAGAAAGCCTATTACATCATCGATTTTGATAGTACCTTTACACAGGTAGAAGCACTTGATGAACTTGCACGAATTTCGCTAAAGAACCACCCAGATAAAGAGGCGATTTTTCAAAAAATTGAAGATTATACCAATTTTGCCATGGAAGGAAAACTTTCCTTCTCCGAAAGTTTAGCACAACGTGTTAAGCTTCTTGAAGCTAACGAAGATCATTTAAAACAACTCATCAAACATTTGAAAAAGAAAGTGTCTACCTCTTTTTCGCGTAATGCTGAGTTTTTTAAGAAACATGCCGATGAGGTGCTGATTGTTTCTGGCGGATTTAAGGAATTTATTACTCCTGTAGTGAGCCAATACCACATTAAAAAGGAAAATATTTATGCCAATACCTTTGTAACCACTGGCGATGGTAAAATTATAGATTACGATCATACCAATCCTTTAAGTGAAGAGGGTGGCAAAGTAAAATTACTTCAGCATTTAAAGCTCGAAGGCGAACTATTCGGTATTGGCGATGGGTACTCTGATTTCCAGTTGCGCGAAAGCGGTATCATCAATAAATTTTTTGCATTTACGGAGAATATAGCCCGTGAAAGTATTGTTTCGAAAGCTGACCATGTAACACCAAGCTTCGACGAGTTTTTGTACGTAAACGATCTGCCGCGTGCAATTTCTTATCCTAAAAACAGAATCCTTTGCCTGGTAATTGGTGAAGTTG
>NZ_JBFTQI010001052.1:0-1557 GCF_056398925.1 Pedobacter sp. 01T416_2 | reverse complement strand
ATCCTGCGCAGTACGCTCAGTAAGCGTATTGAAGAAAGTATAATTTACCCCAACCTTATAGGTAAAACTATTAACCTTATCATTCCAATCCAAATGGAATTCGGCACCTTCTTTACGATTAGCACCTTCTACGAAATTAATTGGCGGCAAACCAATACCCAACGTTTGAGCAAAACGCGGATCGGAAGTTACAAAACCTGTAGTACGGCTATAGAAATAATCTACGGTTCCATTTAATCTATTGTTCATCGAAGCAAAGTCGATCCCTAAGTTTCTGTTTTTAATGGTTTGCCAAGAGTAATTAATACTAGGTAAATTAACTGGTTCTGATGTGCCTTGAACCGGTTTTCCATCTACGATCCATCCAATTGGCGTAATGCCATAACCAGAAACATACTGGTAGGCTGCAATATCATCACTGTTTCCGGTTAAACCATAAGAACCACGTAATTTAAGGAAATCAAAAATATGTTTGTCCTTAAGCGATTGCATAAAACTTTCTTCCGAAATGTTATAACCACCTGATAGGGCATAAAATGTACCCCATTGCTTTCCAGGCACAAATAAATCGCTACCATCTCTACGAACTACACCTTCTACGGTGTATTTAGATTTGTAGGTATAACCTAAACGACCTATATATCCTGCTCTGGCACCAAATACATTTCCATTATCTGTATAATAGTTGTACTCTGCCCCATTAATCGACTGGTTCGCTGTTGGGCCTGCCACAATCTGATCAAAAAGAATCTGATATTGTGTTCTAGTGCCGCTTAAGCTACCAATAGTATGTTGTTGCTGCTCATAGCCCCCTGTAAAATCTACGGCATGATCACCAAAAGTCTTATTATAGGTTACAAAACCTTGTAAGGTAATCGATTTTCCTTCACTTCTACTGTTGGTCAAATCTGGTGGATTGCTATATATTGGACTCGTACTGCCATTTGCATACGTTGGTGCCAATACATTCCAGTTTTTGCCAATGGAATTCCTAAGATTATAATTTCCACTGGCTTTAAATTTTAAACCACTTAAAAAAGGAGCACTATACTCTAATGCCAAATTTCCATTAAAGACTCTAGAAATTCCTTTAGCATATCCAGATTTTGGATCAAGCTCTTGTACCGGATTATCAGTAGTATTATTAGACGGTAAGCCGAATTCATTATTGGCTAATTGGCTTGGGCGTTTGTTTTGGATATGGCTATAAACACCACCATAGCCAACACTTGGCTGTATGTTATTTTCCACATACCCATCTAAACCAGTAGTTACTTTTAAATTAATCTTATCAAAATAACTTGTTGTGTTTAAACGGTAAGTTGTGCGGCGGTTATAATTCTGGTCTGTTCTTAAGTTAGACCCCTGATCATAGTAAGACAATGCTGCATAATAGGTTAACTGTTTAGTGCCCGATGTTACCGAAAAATCGTGTCTCATTTCTGGGGCAAAATCTTTTAAGGTAAGCGATTGCCAATCGGTATTCGGAAAATTAATCGGGTCGGCACCTGTACGGTACTTTTCTAGATCAGGCACTGGTGTTGGCAAAGGTAAACC
>NZ_JBFTQI010001051.1:0-1559 GCF_056398925.1 Pedobacter sp. 01T416_2 | reverse complement strand
ACCAATGCAATATCGAGTTCCTGCGTTGCAGATGGTATAACATTTTTAAAAGCCGCCCGATAACCTACATAATTAAACGTGATTTCGTTTTGAGGATCGGGAGAAACCAATGTGTACTTTCCGTTTACATCGGTTTGTATGCCTATTTTAGTATCCTTAAAAAAAACGGAAACATTGGGCAATGTTTCTTTGGTAACCGCATCGCGCACGATGCCAGATACTACTGTTCTTTGGCCAAAAGCATTTACCTGCAAAATAAAACTGAGCACCACGAGGAGAAAAAATGAATAAATCGGTTTCATTTAACTTGAAAAAATAAACTGCTTTTGCATGATATAATTGTAGCTTAACCCGGTTATAACTGAGCTGAGCACTTTAGCGAGAACATAATTGAGACTACAAAAATGGGTGAGCATAAACACACCCGCGGTTACGATGATCAGATTGCCGGCCCATACCAAAATATATTTCAGCACCTGCCATTTAATAGCGGTAGATTCACTTTCGAAAACCCATTTCCGGTTCACATAAAAATTAACTGCTCCACCTGCAACCGTACCTGTAATACTTGCTGCCAGATACCACCAGCCAAAAAGATTTACGGCAATAATGGTCACACCAAAATCTGTTGCCGAGGCCACTAAGGATGATGCCTGTGCTTTTAGATAAGTGAACATCATGGTTAAAACAGTTCTAAAGCAACAACCAGTTGCAGTATAACATTTGCATAAATCCCGGCCAGCACATCATCGGCCATTACCCCCCAACCACCTGGCAATTCTTCGAGTTTTCGGATGTAAAGCGGCTTGAGGATATCGAAAAATCTAAAAAGAACAAGTCCTATTAGTGTGTATTCCCATTTCAGAGGCACAAACAATAGGGTGATGCACATTCCTGCCACTTCATCAATCACCACCCTACCGTGGTCTTTTCCCCAAATCTCTTCCACCCGATCGGCACTCATCACCCCCAACATCACGATGAGCATAGTGAAAAGTATCGGCCATAAATAAGGGTTGGTATAAGGGCTCTGGAAAAGATGCCAGCAGATGCAGGTTGCTATAGCAGCATAAGTACCTGCGCCCTTGCCGATATACCCGATTCCCAGAGCCGTTGAAAGAAATTTGTGGATAAACACTATACTGTTTCTATCAGTTCTTCTTCATAATCCTGACCTAAATGGGTGATCAATTCTTCGCCCATGATGTAACGTAAGGTGTTCTGAAGTTTCATCAACTGTTTAAAAATATCGTTTTCTGCAGGTACACCTGGAATCGTTTGTGGCGATTTCAGGTAGAATGATAACCATTCCTGAATGCCCGATAGGTTTGCACGTTTAGCCAAATCGATAAACAAAGCAAGATCTAATACAATCGGTGCAGCTAAAATCGAATCGCGGCAAAGGAAATTGATCTTGATCTGCATTTTATAACCTAACCAACCAAAAATATCGATGTTATCCCAGCTTTCTTTGTTATCACCGTGAGGCGGATAATAGTTGATCCTGATTTTGTGGTACATATCGCCATACAAATCAGGGTTAACCTCTGGTTTAAAGA
>NZ_JBFTQI010001050.1:0-1562 GCF_056398925.1 Pedobacter sp. 01T416_2 | reverse complement strand
GTGTTCAGGGAAATCGCCGACCGTATTTATGCCAGCGATATGCAGATGTATAACGATGTGCCGACCCGTTTGGTAGGTAATACGGGTAATCCGCCAACAAAAGCAGGACAGAGTAAAGCGACTCAGAAAGTGTATAAAGCATTTGGTTTTAAACCGCTTTTTGCTTCAAAATCTGAGTATTACAATATTATAGATACCAGTGCGGGAACAGTTTTTCAAGAAAATAACGAGCGTAAAGGTGTGATGCCAAATGTGGCGGGAATGGGACTGAAAGATGCATTGTATCTTTTGGGAAATGCGGGTTTGAAAACAAAGGTTTCGGGTTCCGGAAAAGTGGTCAGTCAATCCATCATCGCCGGAACAAAGGTGGGTAAAGGATTGGGTGTACAGATAGAGTTGAATTAAAAGGAATGATAAAATGAGAGAATTTTGAATGAGTGAATGTTTAAAGGCTATATCCACATTCTATCATTCTCTAATTCAATCATTCAATAATTAATATGATGCAATTACAGGATTTACTTTATGGCGTAACGATTAAAGAATTGGTTGGTAGAACCGATAGGGAAATCAATGCGCTGAATTTCGATTCGCGTAAAGTAAGTAAAGATGATATCTTTTTTGCCGTAGTGGGCACTGTAGCTGATGGACACCAGTTTATTGAGCAGACCATTGAGCAGGGGGCAGGTGTAATTATCTGCGAGAATTTGCCAGAGATCGATGATTTTACTGTTACCTACATCAAAGTAGATAATACTGCTGTGGCTTTGGGTATCATTGCCGGGAATTATTTTGGAAACCCATCGGCAGATCTGAAACTGATCGGCATAACAGGAACCAACGGAAAAACCACCATTGCTACCATTCTTTTTAAATTATTTAAAGATTTAGGTTACAAAACCGGGCTTTTATCAACGGTAGAAAATTATATCAATGATACGGTAGTGGCGGCAACGCATACCACACCAAATCCGATCGCATTAAATCAGCTCTTAAGAGAAATGGTCGATGCGGGTTGCGATTACTGTTTTATGGAAGTAAGCTCACATGCAGTTTCTCAGCACAGGATTGAAGGCTTGACTTTCTCAGGAGGTGTATTTTCGAATTTAACACATGATCATTTAGATTTTCATAAAACTTTTGACGCTTACCTGAAAGCTAAAAAAGCATTTTTTGATGTACTGCCTAAATCGGCATTTGCATTGACCAATATCGACGATAAAAACGGAGTGGTGATGCTGCAGAATACAAAAGCGCATAAAAAAACCTATGCGCTTAAACAACTGGCCGATTTTAAAGCAAAAATTATCGAAAACCAGTTTAGTGGCCTGCATTTAGATATCGATAACGAAGACGTTTACTTTAAGCTTGTAGGGTCTTTCAATGCATACAATTTATTGGCCGTGTATGGAACAGCCATTTTGTTGGAGCAGGATAAGTTAAAGGTGCTGACTTTGTTGAGCCGTTTATCAGGTGCTGAAGGAAGATTTGATTACATCACCTCTGCAGATAAGATTATAGGTATTGTAGATTACGCGCATACGCCAGATGCTGTTCAGAAT
>NZ_JBFTQI010001049.1:0-1566 GCF_056398925.1 Pedobacter sp. 01T416_2 | reverse complement strand
TTGCTATACATCGTTTCTGTTCGGTTGGTTCTGCGGCCGCCGTAAGCATGCGAAGCTTTATCCTTTACACCAAAATAAGCTTCGGTTTCGACGATGATGCCTGCGGTGATTTCGTTGTCAATTTTGGTATAGAGTATTTTGCCTAACAGATCTTTAGCCAGACTAACCACGTCTTCATTTAGATAATATTCTTCTTTTAGTTTCAATATTTTACTTTAACTATCTATTTAATATAATTGATATAACTTGCTCTAAATAAGCCTTATCTGTTTCATCGAATTTATTTAATACTTCGCTGTCTACATCTAAAACGCCTATCACTTCACCATTAACAATTAATGGTAAAACAATTTCTGATTTAGAAGCAGATGCACAGGCAATGTGACCAGGAAACTCTTCAACATCTGGAACAATAATGGTTTCTGCCTGTTGCCAAGAGGCTCCACATACCCCTTTTCCTTTTTTAATCCGTGTACAGGCTACCGGCCCTTGAAATGGGCCCAATACCAGTTCACCTTGCTTTACCAGATAGAAACCTACCCAAAACCAGTTAAACTGTTCTTTAAGTGCTGCTGCAACGTTTGCAAGGTTTGCAATAAAATCGGTTTCGCCGTAAAGTAAAGCGTCTATCTGAGGGATGATCGATTGATATTGCTCTTCCTTTGATGTATTTCTGGTGATGGTTAAGTCTTCTGCCATTTTTTTTATTTCTATAATCAAAGTTAATTATGATTTGTGAGATGTAAGGCAATAGTGAATTTTAATGACGAAAATTTGAATGACAATCTATTCTTAAAATCCTTAGTTTTGGCATCATTAACCGTGAGTTTATGATTGTAGCCTTAACCATTACCAAATTCCCTGGCCTTACCGTTCCTTTTGCATTTGTAGGGATGGCTGTTTTACGGTTGCCATTGTGGTTAAATAAGAGATGCAGGTTCTGGAAGTTAATGGGGAGCGGAAAAGATGCTCAGGTAGATTTAGCTCCTGATTATAAACATTGGGCCGTGCTTACCACCTGGGATAACCGGAGGGATTGTGATGATTTTTATCGTCGTTCTTTTGTGCTAAAATGGTTTGGTTTCTTTGGGATTGAAAGTTTTACTATCTTATTAAACCCTTTATCTACTCATGGCTTATGGTCAGCAGTAGAGCCATTTAAATCCGATAAAATAAGTAATACCCATACGGGTAAGATTGCTGTAATTACAAGGGCGGCAATTAAATTTAATAAGTTAAAAGAGTTTAGGCGGAATATTAAAAGAGCAGCTGATGCCATGCGCACTGCTCCGGGTTTTATCTTGTCGGCAGGTATTGGCGAAAATCCATTTTTCGATCAGGCTACCTTTTCAATCTGGGCCGATGCTGATAGCATGAAAAACTATGCTTACAGATCTTTTGATCATTCTGACGTGATTAAGCTTACCAGGGAGCGCGAATGGTATAAGGAAGAGTTGTTTGCCCGGTTCTCGATTGTAGATAGCTGGGGCACGCTTAATGGCGTATCTGTTGAATTATAAATTAAAATATAAAATAAATGAGAGTAGTAGCAGAACTTCCGCATCC
>NZ_JBFTQI010001048.1:0-1571 GCF_056398925.1 Pedobacter sp. 01T416_2 | reverse complement strand
CTTCTAGCAGGAAAGATGCTGAAACAAGTTCAGCATGACGATCGTGTTAGGAGAAAGAGGCTAAAAATGGTCGCTACGAATGGAAATTAATCAGGCTGAGGTTATAAGGTTTRTAAATAAAAAAATCCCGTTTAACCTCTCCAGGCAAAACGGGATAAAACCTAAAACAAAATCCGTTTCATTTGACAAAAACGTAACAACTTGTGTGTTGTTAAAATAATAGACGATAATTTCTGTTTAAGGTTTAATGCCCGATGAATATTTTTATTTAATTTAAGGCAGATTATAAAACCAATAGATAGAGGTGCAAATTTAGCGCTTCTTGAAAATAGTGAGTGGTATGATAAAAGCCCTAGCAGCAATGCTTACAATTTGTGATTATTTTTTTTGTTAGGCTTTCGTTAATGCTGCGCAGTTTTATCTAAGTTTGTTCAATATTAAATTATTTAGGATAGAAAATGTCGGTAAGGGGTAACCAGTTTAAAACCAATACATTCAGAGATAAAGGTGCAGAAAATGCGCCTGGCAGATCATCATCAGGTCGGCAGCCGAAAGAAAAAAGAGATTTTTTGCCAAGCTTCGATTTGGCAGATGGCCGTGCAGTTAAAATTGTAGGTCTGTTTTTTGTGATATTGTCGTTATATTTTTTAATTGCTTTTACCTCGTATTTATTTACCTGGCAAGATGACCAGAGTTATGTAATCGATGCAAATGGTGGTTGGGGCAATCTTTTTAAAACAACAGAAGAACTAAAAGAAGCTGGTGTTTCTATACCGGTAGTTCAAAACTGGTTAGGTAAGTTTGGCGCCTTGTTATCGCACCAGTTTATTTACGAATGGTTCGGTATCGCATCTTTCTTGTTTGTTTTGGCCTTTTTTATTATCGGTTACCGTTTATTATTTAAAGTTAAAATCCTTTCTATCTCTAAAACATTAGGTTATAGCTTTTTCTTTTTACTGTTTATATCCCTAACCTTAGGTTTTGCCCATAGTTTCTGGTCAGAATCGCCACATTATTTAGAAGGCGAGTTTGGGTATTGGAGCAATAAATTATTAGGTGCCCAAATTGGCGCAGCCGGGGTGGCGGGACTAATTGCTTTTGCCGGATTAACCATTTTAATCATCGCATATAACATCGATTTTAAATTTCCGGAGCGCAAAGAGAAAGAGGTTTACCTGGACAACGAAACGCCAGATTATGTAAATGATATTAGAGAGCAGGCAGTAAGGAACAAAACTTTCGAAGAACCTTCGGCGCCTATTGAATTTCCGGTACGAGATAAGCCAGTAAGTAACGAACGTAAGCCACAAAACGTGGTATTACAGCCAAGCCGTTTCGAAGAAAAAGAAGAGGAAGAAACTGTAGCACCTGTTGTATTATCTCCGTTGGCTACCAATTTGCCTCTTGCTACTGCTGCGGCAACAACACTTCCGTTAACGGTAGAACCACCAATTGAAGCCGAAAAGGAACCTGCTTTTACGATCGAAAAAACTGAAGAAGAAAAAAAATCGGATGATTTGGTTGAACAGTTTGGGAATTATGATGAAAAATTAGATTTATCTGGTTATAAG
>NZ_JBFTQI010001047.1:0-1574 GCF_056398925.1 Pedobacter sp. 01T416_2 | reverse complement strand
CTACAAAGGTTATTATGGCTCGTACTCCATTTGGCAGCAACAGGCCGTTGATAAATTATATAGCTGGATACAACAATCTTATTTGCCACGAGGCTTAATCATCAGACGTGTTAGTAAAAACGACGATCGCTCATATTTACCTGATTTAGGCCCGTTACATAGTTATGGTTTTGAATTAATGGGCTTCTCTGCAAGATTTGAGAATGGAAAAATCAACCTCAATGGTGAACAAGGAAGCAAGCTGATTGCAGGCTTCAATGATTTTCCAGGTGTTTATGTAGACGGATTTAATCCCAATGGACTGTATTTCTTTTCTGAAAAGGCACCATTTTGTGCGGGCGAGGATGATGCTACTGTGAAGGGTGAAGGGATTGATAAAAGGATTCAAGCCAATCTTTATAATTATCGGACCTACTTGCAGCATTACCATGATAGTGGAAAAGGCTATAGTAAAATTGATGTGGTAGTTCCCAGAAATGGCGAATGGCCTTTTAAACCCGTGTTGGTAAAAGATGCTGTAGCTTTTATTCAACAGCAGATGGCCATCTATCCTGGTATTATGAAAAAATATCCGCACTACGAAAAGGAAATACAGGCCGCGTTAGAACGTCTCAAACCTTTTTATAACGAAGTAACAAAGCTAGATCCCCGTATCAACTACCGTAACGGTCCTAGCGATGGTGCAGGACATTACCTGCTCGATCCACGCCATATTTTAAATGGCAAACAGCTCAGCAAAACTTTTCCTGAGTATAACCTATTGGTAAGTACAACCCAACAAATCATCAATCAATCTAAAACCGATAAACCACTTTGGTTATATGTAAACCTTACGCCCAGAATCGATTTTGCAGGATCACTCGCTAACTATGATGTAACTTTTGGAACCGATGCACAACATTTGGTGCATTCAATGTTACAAAATTTTAATTTCGATTACGTAAGCAAGTGGTTAGCCGACCCTGAAAAGATGAAAACCGTTGCCTATAAACCGGTGAAAGAACCCGTAAAAACTTCGGGCAATACAATGGTAAGTATTGTAAGTAAATCGGTTACGGCAAGCGTAAAAAGTAAAGACCCGAATACCATCTTATACGAAGACTTTGATGGCTATAACACAGGTACTTTTTCTGCTAAAGGATGGCATACATACGGAAAAAATGGACACGAATTTCAAAATGCCACACTTCATACACTAAGCGGACAAAGAGGAAAATGGATATCCATACCCAAAGAGTTTACGTTCTATCCAGATTTTGCAAAACCACTTCCAGCCAATTTTACCCTGAGTTACGATGTGTATTTCGGGAAAAACATTCGCAATTATAGATCGCTGATGTATGTACGCTTGGGAACCGAAAACTACATCAACATACAAGACATTAACCGAAACGGATTTGATTTTGCATTTGCCTTAGGCGGGGAAGCCGAAACGAGTGTGCAGTTTATGAAGAAAAAAGTTCCTGAAAAAAATCAACGCTTTAGGATTGAAAACCTGAAAACAGAAAATGTGGCTCGTGTAACTATAACTGTCAATGGCGCATCGGTAGCAGTAGCGGTTAACGATAAAGAAG
>NZ_JBFTQI010001046.1:0-1577 GCF_056398925.1 Pedobacter sp. 01T416_2 | reverse complement strand
TCTTTTAAGAATGAAAAATGTCCCACAAAACGAATCGGAAGCGAATTGATCATTAAATTGTTCTCATCGAAAATCAAATTAAGGGAGTTGGTATTCACTTTTGTAATCAGATTGGCATTTATTTTTTTCTTGATTAAATAAGGGGTATTGGCATAATAAACATCCATTTCATTGATAGAAAGATTGCTTTTTAAGTCAAATATCGCATTGCTGAGGTCGCCTTTTCCTGTGTAATTAAGTCCTTTGGTTCTGATGAGCATAGGAATTGAACGGTCGCTGTAAGTAAGGTTGCTGTTGTTGATGAAAATCCCTTCAATCTTTATAGCTGTGTTGCCTTCGCTGGTACTTGGAGTGTTTTCCTTTTTGCTTTCGTAAACATTATAATTCGCATGACCTTTTTCATCGCTGAGGATATTGATGCGCGCATCATCTAAATAGAACTGATCAATTTTAACCTGTTTAGAAAATAGCGAAAGCAGGTTTATGCCCAGGGCTAACTTTTTGGTATAAATGAGCGTATCCTGTTGGAACGGTGCAGAACCTTTTAATAAGAAGTTATTCAGGTTTAAAGTTAATGAGGGGAAATGATTGAAAAAGGAAATGTTGGTACTTTCAAACTTTACCTCGCCTTTTATGTTTTTATTAATAACCTGTGTAATTTCTTTGGTAACCGTCTGCGGAATTACATAGGGGATAACAATTAGAAGGGCGATTAAGGAAACGATCGTAATCGCGAATATTTTTAGGAACTTTTTCAAGATTTTAATTTAAGGGCACGTTCAGCGACAAAGATAGTCTTTAGATGAATTAGGAATAAAGATTTAACATTTTTGTATTATAAAATATATTTATACCTTTGTTCTGTAATAAAAATAGTTACAGTATGAATAGCAGTCATTTCTCCATATCGCTCCACATTCTTACGCTGCTCGATCAGGTAAAGGGGCAGCTATTGAATTCAGAATACATTGCCGGAAGCATTAACTGTAATCCTGTTTTGGTAAGGAAGGAATTGGCCAACCTACATAAATATGGTTTTGTGCAGAGCAAAGAAGGGAAGGGCGGAGGCTCTACATTGGCAAAAAATCCTGCCGATATTAATCTGGGCGATGTATACCGGGCTGTTAAACAAAAAAGTTTGCTAGGCGAAAGCAAAAATGAACCAAATCCCGATTGTCCGGTAGGGAGGCAGATTACCCTACACTTAAACGATTTATATGATGATGCCGAAACCGCTTTGGTTAAAAATCTTTCATCTAAAACATTAAAAGATTTTAGTGCAAGCTTTAAATAAAAAATTTTGAACATAACTGTAACAAAAAATGTTACAATTTAAATTAGATTAATAAATTTTAAAAATTAAATAACATGAAAGTAGCATTAATTGGAGCCTCTGGATTTGTAGGCAAAGCCATTTTAAACGAACTGGTAAGTCGTGGAAATGAAGTGATCGCCATTGCACGCGATACCGCTAAAATTGAAAATAACAATGATCAGGTAAGTAAAATCGCAGTTGATGTTTTGGATACTGAAAAATTAGCAGCAGTTTTAAAAGGTGCCGACGCAGTGGTAAGTGC
>NZ_JBFTQI010001045.1:0-1578 GCF_056398925.1 Pedobacter sp. 01T416_2 | reverse complement strand
GATGGGGATGTATTGATGTTAAATTATGGTTAATGTGGATAACCAGTGTTAATAAATAGTTATCAACATAAAAAATTGAGGTTAAGCGGGCTACTATATTCCTTATCAGTACGTTACGATTTATTTGAAATTTTTGTTTAAAATGTTGATAATTTTCTCAATATTCGTAGTCCCTAAACGGACCATCCCTTTAATTCGAATAGGCACTGTAAACCAATAAATTATAGAAATCGCAATGGAAAAAACTTGTACAGAAGTATGGAAGAACTGTCTTCAAATTATTAAGGATAACATTCCGAGCCAAAGTTTCAAAACTTGGTTCGAGCCAATAACAGCCCTTAAATTGGAAGGTAAGGTTTTAACTATACAGGTGCCAAGTTTGTTCTTTTACGAATGGCTTGAAGAACATTATGTAGGCTTGCTTCGCAAGACTGTAAAAAAACAACTTGGAGAGGATGGCAGGTTGGAATATAACATCGTTGTAGATAAATCATCAAACAGCGGTAATCCTTATACTACCAATATGCCCTCAAATGGAAATGGAGCGGAGGCAAAGGTACAATCGATGCCGATTCCGGTTTCCATTAATAAGGATATTAAAAACCCATTTATTATCCCTGGATTAAAAAAATTAAATGTTGATCCACAATTAAACTCTAACTATACTTTCGAAAATTATATTGAGGGAGATTGCAACCGCTTGGCGCGTTCTGCAGGTTACGCTGTAGCTGCTAAACCAGGAGGTACATCTTTTAACCCGCTAATGATTTACGGAGGAGTAGGTTTGGGTAAAACGCACCTGGCGCAGGCAATCGGTAACGAGATTAAACGCAGCATGCCAGATAAATTGGTGATTTATGTAAGCTGTGAGAAATTCTGTCAGCAGTTTGTAGATTCATTAAAAAACAACACCATTAACGATTTCGTTAATTTTTACCAGGCAATGGATGTGATCATTATGGATGATGTACACAACTTTGCTGGTAAAGAAAAAACACAGGATATTTTCTTCCATATTTTCAATCACCTTCACCAATCGGGCAAACAGGTAATCTTAACATCTGATAAAGCACCGAAAGATTTAGCTGGTTTGGAAGAGCGTTTGTTAAGCCGTTTTAAATGGGGTTTATCTGCAGATTTACAGATTCCTGATCTGGAAACACGTATTGCCATTTTAAGAAAGAAAATGTATGCTGATGGTATTGAGTTACCAGGTGAGGTGGTAGAATATGTTGCACACAACATTGATAACAATGTGCGTGAGTTGGAGGGGGCTATGGTATCTCTGTTGGCACAGGCTACATTGAATAAAAAAGAAATTGATTTAGCCCTTGCTAAGCAAATGCTAAAGAACTTCATTAAAAATACTTCTAAAGAAATTTCAATGGAGTACATCCAGAAATTGGTTTGCGAGTATTTCGAGGTTCCTGTTGATATGGTTAAATCGCAAACACGTAAACGAGAAATTGTTCAGGCACGTCAGATTTCGATGTACCTTTCTAAAAGTCATACTAAATCATCGTTGAAAACAATTGGTGCTTTCTTCGGTGGCCGCGATCACAGTACCGTAATCTACGC
>NZ_JBFTQI010001044.1:0-1586 GCF_056398925.1 Pedobacter sp. 01T416_2 | reverse complement strand
GGATTTTAACATCAGATTTGCGACTGCAGAAGATTGTCCAAGAATATTGGAATTAATTAATGAGCTCGCCATTTATGAGCGTGCCCCTGAAGAAGTAACGGTTACTTTAGATCACTTTATCGATGCTGGTTTTGGCAAAAACCCGGTATGGAAAGCTTACGTAGCCGAAGTAAATAATATAATTGTGGGCTTCGCATTATACTATACACGTTACTCTACATGGAAAGGATGCAGGTTATATCTCGAAGATTTTATCGTAACAGAAGAATTTAGAGGAAAAGGCCTGGGTAAAGTATTATTCGAAAAAGTGATAGAAGAGGCTAAAAACGGTAATTATAGCGGCATGGTTTGGCAAGTATTAGACTGGAACGAGCCGGCAATAAACTTCTACAATAAATATAAAGCACATTTAGAAAGTGGCTGGTTAAACGCAGCTTTCTCTAAAGAACAAATCAAGGCATTTTAATATGGATATTTTTAAGTTTGGTGGTGCCTCGGTAAAAGATGCAGATGGAGTGAAAAATCTGGCCAATATTGTCCGCGATTACAAAAAAGGGAATCTACTGATTGTGATTTCGGCGATGGGTAAGATTACTGATAAACTGGAAAAGTTAACGCAGGCATTCTTATCACAAAGTGATGAAGCGCATGCAATTTTTGATGAGATTAAACATTTCCATTTTAGCATTATAGATGAGCTGTTTCAAGGCAAAGCCAATCCTGTTTATGATGATGTGGCTAACACATTTGTTGAAATTGACTGGCTGATTGAAGATGAACCGGATAACAACGCTGATTACATTTACGATCAGATTGTATCTATCGGCGAAGTGGTTTCTACAAAAATTGTGGCAGCCTGGTTAAATGAAACAGGTAATAAAGCCCTTTGGGCTGATGCACGGAATTATATTCAGACTGACAATACCTACCGCGAAGGAAAAGTAGATTGGGCAAAAACCAATCAGATTATAAAAAAAGACTTATTACCACTCTTAACCGACAACATTATTGTCACACAAGGATTTATTGGCGGCACCAGCGAAAACTACACCACAACTTTAGGCAGGGAAGGTTCTGATTATTCGGCAGCCATATTTGCTTCCTGCTTAGATGCTGCAGCACTAACCATCTGGAAGGATGTTCCCGGCGTATTAAATGCAGATCCGAAATGGTTTGATGAAACAGAGAAAATTGCACAGCTTTCTTATCACGATGCAATAGAGCTTACTTATTATGGCGCAACCGTAATCCATCCAAAAACAATAAAACCACTTCAAAACAAAGGGATTCCGCTTTTTGTAAGGTCATTTATCCAACCAGAAGGCTCAGGAACAGCAATTACCAAAGAAAATAACCCATTGCCTATCCCCTCTTTTATTTTTAAGGTTAACCAGGCGTTGATTTCAATTTTCCCAAAAGATTATTCTTTTATTATCGAAGAAAACCTGAGCAATATTTTTGAGCTTTTCCATACACACCGGATCAAAATCAATACCATGCTCAATTCTGCTATCAGCTTTTCGGTAAGCATTGATGATCATCCTACTCAAATTGAAAAACTGATCAAAGACCTCTCTCAAGAATTT
>NZ_JBFTQI010001043.1:0-1586 GCF_056398925.1 Pedobacter sp. 01T416_2 | reverse complement strand
GTATAGGTATTAAGAAGTTCATAGCCATATCTTTTCAATTTATTGAGGCAATCTATTTGGGAATTGAAAAGCAAATCATTTCCGTCGTCGTCTCTTACGTTCATTTCTTTAGGCCGTTTGAATTTTTGCCCATAATCTACCCTGGCAATATAGGTATCACCACCATTATAAATCGGTTTTAATTCGATGTAATCTACCTTGATATCACTTAACTTAAAGCCATTTACATTTTGTGCTTTGGCACGCGACAGCCCAAAGCACGCGACGAATGTCGCTGCAAGAATTAATTTTTTCATGTTGTGTTTCTTTTGTGTGTGATTCTAAATTACGAAGAATACGTGAGTATGTATTAAATGAATTGTAACAAAACATCCATTATTAAATCTTAAACTAAAAAACATAATGAACTTTTTAAGCAATATTATCTGGATTATTTTTGGCGGTATCTTTATTTTCTTCGAATATATTATTGGAGGCCTTATCCTTTGTCTAACCATTGTGGGGATTCCTTTTGGCATCCAATGTTTTAAATTTGCCATTGTAGGTCTCGCTCCTTTTGGCGTTAAAATAACTGATACCTCATCAAACACAGGTTGCCTTTCTACCATCATGAACCTGATCTGGATTTTATGTGGCGGTTTCTGGATTGCCTTAACGCATTTATTTTTTGGTATCCTGCTTTGCATTACCATTGTGGGTATTCCATTTGGGCGTCAGCATTTTAAGTTAATGAATTTAGCATTTACACCGTTCGGAAAATCGATTTCTTGATTTGAGGTAATTCCCTCTATTTTTCGTCATTGCGAGGCACGAAGCAATCCTACAACAATCGCTATTAAGATTGCTTAGACTCGCTCATTTCCAGTCCCGAAATGGCGATAGCTTTTTTTGGAAAGCAGGTTCTGTGCTTATCGGATCCGATCGTCCCGCCATTCGCTATAGCCCTCATGATCCCGATGAAAAATCGGGACGGGGCTGCCGCTACTGTCGGGTTTATTGAACTGTGGCCTGTTCCCGTTAGCAAAAACATTGTACCTAGCCCCGATTGAATGGATGCCCACGATACTTCATCGGGGCAGGAAGAAAAGCGGGACTATCAAGACCGATGAGCACGGCCCTTGCGCTCCAAAAACTATTGTATCAATCCTATTGCTTTAGAATGTTCAATCGCTTCCCCGCTATTATTAAATAAACACGCACTCACCCCTTTTTCCTCAACTTTGTTAAGCAATTGTCTTGTTTCTACTTCTTTTTCAGGACGAATATTGCGAATGTAGACCGCTTCGATATTTTTCGGATACTTCTCCACTATTGTGGAATAAATTTTTGGGTCCTGCTGCGAGTTATCACCAAAAAACACAAACTTCTGGTTGGGGAAGGCATCTAAAATCCGCATTACCCTCAATAATTTACCCTCATGACCTGTTTTACCTGTGCTGACTAAATCTTTCCATCGTTTTAATGTATTTAAAAGAAAAGCACCGTCAGGCAACTTGTTAAACCTAAAAGTCTCGACCAAATAATCGTAAAGGTTCCATTCGCTGCTGCTTACATAAAAAAAAGGATTGGGCTGATCTGATTCAGTG
>NZ_JBFTQI010001042.1:0-1589 GCF_056398925.1 Pedobacter sp. 01T416_2 | reverse complement strand
CCAATGGTATTACCGTTACGATGCCAAAGGCAACCTGTTACAAAAAAGTAAACGGAATATTATCGGTCTGGCAAAAGAAGAAGTTGCTAAATCTGAAGACAATGGCCTATTTGGCAAAAAATTAAACTGGGGAATGGCCAACCCTGATGTTCCCAAAACTGAAATGCTTGATATCTTAGCCGATGCCGAACCCGATTTGCCAGAGTGGAAAAAARGTGACTGGGCCTACGCCTGGGCAGCCAATGGCATGATGAAAGCGGTTAAAAATCCACATGGCGAGATCATCAGTTTCGAATACGACGCTTTAGGAAGGAGGAAAGCCAAAATTGTTAAAAATACGGTGTATCGTTACGTGTGGGATGGGAATTTACTCCTTCATGAATGGAACTACCCCTTAAACGACCGGCCAAATTTAGTAGTTAATGAAGACGGTCTACTCGGTTATGATAAAACAGAACCGCTGGGCAGTGATTTAATTACCTGGGTTTACGATCAGAATAAATTTAACCCAAGTGCCAAAATTGTTAATGGCCAGTGCTACTCCATTATTAGCGATTATTTGGGTACACCTGTACAGGCTTTTGATGACACAGGTAAAAAAGTGTGGGATTGTGAGCTTGATATTTATGGAAAAATCCGTAAACTTAGCGGCAGCAGGGAATTTGTTCCGTTCAGGTATCAGGGGCAATATGAGGATACCGAAACGGGGTTGTATTATAACCGGTTTAGGTATTATGATCCAGAGATTGGAGGGTATGTAAGTAAAGATCCAATAGGACTGGAAGGAGGGGATAAACTTTATTCCTATGTTGAAGATAGCAACTACTGGTTAGATGTTTTCGGTTTAATGCCATGGGGCGATTTCATGAATGGTGCAACTGCTAAAATAACTGCAGGAGGAAATTCGGGAATCTATAGTAGTTCTCCGAGCGGACATGCTGAAATAAATGGATTAAAAGATTTTTCTCGGAATGGGTGGTTAAATGGTCAAGATGTACATATAACTGATGTAACTGGTGATTTTAATCCAGGAGGAAGTAAGCCGGTAGGAGTTTGTACAAAATGTAGGTCAAATATCTTTAGCGAACTTCAAAGAGGTGGTGCCAAAAGCGTGACCATACCTATAACTAAAGGGAATGTTACAACAGGTACCGTAACAATTCATTCAAAGGATTTTGCCAAGATGCAAGCAGAGATTGATGCGATAAGAAACTCGTCCGGAACTAACAGAACTAAGTCTGACGCTGCATGGAAAGCGTTGCAGAGTTGTAAATAAAATTTTATGAAAATTATTAAGCCAAAAGTCTCAGGTATAACTTACGAGCCGAAAGTAAAAGAACTATGTTTAATCGCCGACCTTAAATTTAGTTACAGTTTAGATTTAAATAAATTTCTTTTAGATGAGAATCCTCATGGAGAACCATCATTAAAAGATATTTTCGATGTTGTTGTAGATGATAAATTCACAACATTATCTTTTAGGTCTATTTATAGAAACAAAGAAACCATCTTCAAACTGGAACGCCAACATGAGATTGACAGTTTAATTTTTGAAGCAATTTCTAGTTTTGATCTTAAGGCTATTGATC
>NZ_JBFTQI010001041.1:0-1589 GCF_056398925.1 Pedobacter sp. 01T416_2 | reverse complement strand
TTGTAAGGCATTAAAACAAGAAAACCCGGACAATGTCCGGGTTTTCTTGTTTCGTCACCCTGAATTCATTTCAGGGTCTTAATAGTAGAAAAGATGCTGAATTAAATTCAGCATGACGATCGTCTCAGGAATATGTGTTAAAAACAAATGGTGTTATTCCAAAACTTCTTCCACTTTTTTTTCCGGAATTTTAGCTCTCGGCTTAAAACCAGCAGGCTTATTATCGCCTTCGGTTAAAACGGGCGCTTTCTTTACAGCTTTCTTTTTGAATTTCCTACCATACCAGATTAGAAAGCCGGTTATAGGCAAACTTGCACCTATTAGTGACGCAAAAAAAGCCATCACTTTACCTGGGAAAATATATCTAATATTTAGATCAAGCCCAAATAAGAATTAGTAATTTCAAAACCTTCTCCATCACTCCTACAACGAAAACCGGCTTACTCAGCTGAGCACCTGACATTTACCGAAATCTGATTATTTTAAAAGCTTAAAACCCTTTTAGTTTAAAACATGTTTATGTAGATACAACAAAAAACAAAGCATATGAAAAAGTTAATTTATGTATTCGCCATTTCTGCATTAGCATTTCAGGCCTGCAATGGAGGAAACAAGGATGCCAAAGAAAGTGCCGATAGTTTAAACATGGCTAAAGACAGTTCAACCAATGCAGCTGCCACCGGAGGAATTGCGGTAGATGAAGCTGATGCGAAGTTTACTACACAGGCAGCAGTTGGCGGTATGGCTGAAGTAGAACTAGGAAAACTGGCCCTCGAAAAAAGTAGCAATCCACAGGTTAAAGAATTTGCAACCATGATGGTAAAAGACCACGGCATGGCAAACACCGAATTAATGGCCATTGCGAAACAAAAAAACATTACACTACCAAGCACTGTAGACGATGAGCACAAGAAAAAAATGGATGACCTGAGCAAAAAATCAGGTGCAGATTTTGACAAAGCTTATGTTGATGCCATGGTGAGTGGGCATAAATCTACACTAAAATTAATGGAAGATGAATTAAGAGATGCTAAAGATGCAGATCTTAAGGCATTTGCGACTAAAACAGCACCAATAGTTCAAAGCCATTTGGTGATGATCAATAAAATTAACGATAGCATGAAATAATGCGGTTTAGCGTATTAAATTTCTTAGATAAAGGGATTTAATACGCTACTTTTCCCGTCACACTTTGATYTCTCCAGATCTTATCATTAATTACTGAATTTATTTTTCGAAGGTTATACTTAAAGCTCTGGCGGGGTATGCCAATCGATAAAGGCTTTCCTACTTAACATTTTCAGGTAAGGATAATTTCCATTTAATTGGTTACGCTGTTTTAGCTCATATAAAAAATGCCCACCTAAGTCTACAATTATTTTTGCGGTAGCTAAATACCATACACTATGTGGCTGTTTCCAACAAAAAGAATAAAGGTTTGAGGTGAGCTTAATGCCCTGAAGTTCGGGATGGTAAAAATTAAGTATTTTTGGATTGGGCAGCCCCTGCATTACCTCCGATTTCCTCACCATCGAAAGGTGATCGGAATGGCAAAACTCGTAATCCTTTAGCTTTGGGTCATCTACATC
>NZ_JBFTQI010001040.1:0-1591 GCF_056398925.1 Pedobacter sp. 01T416_2 | reverse complement strand
GAGTACAGCAGGACTGAAGACCGCCAATGGTAGTGACTTTCATTTTCTAATTTAAAAAATGTAAATAAAAGATTGCTTCGTCGTACCTCCTCGCAATGACGAAAAAGCTGAGTTAAGCTGCTACTTCCCTTAAATCGACCGCTACAACCCTCGAAACGCCCTGCTCTACCATGGTTACCCCATAAATAATATCGGTACTGGCAATAGTCCGTTTGTTGTGCGATACAATGATAAACTGCGATTGATCGGAGAATTTACGGATAATATTATTGAATTTATCGATGTTGGTATCATCCAAAGGCGCATCAACCTCATCGAAAATACAGAAAGGTGCAGGTTTTAGCAGGTAAAGCGAAAACAATAGCGCCGTAGCCGTTAATGTTTTTTCTCCACCAGATAACTGATTGATGGATAAAGGTCTTTTCCCTTTCGGACGGGCAATAATATCAATATCGGCCTCCAAAGGATTATTGATATCTGATAAAATCAGGTCGCAGCTATCTTCTTCGTTAAATAAAGAACGGAAAACTACGATAAAGTGCTCACGGGCCTGGGTAAAGGCCTGCATAAATTTATCTTTAGCCGTATCGTCTATCTCTTTAATCGTTTGTAAAAGATCGGTTTTTGCAGCATTAAGATCCTTTTTTTGGTTCTGGATAAAAGTATAACGTTCTTCCATTTCTTTAAAGGCTTCCATTGCCATAGAGTTAATGGCGCCAAATTCGTCGAGTTGACGTTTCATTCGCTCTACCTTTTGACGGAGATCAAACTCACTTTCTAAAACTTCAATTTCAGTATCTGTTTCTAAAAGATCGTTGATGTCGATGTTGAATTCGACAGCTAAACGTTCTTTTAATGCATTCAGATCGATTTTTAATGCGTTTTTTTTATCCTTAATCTCCGTTAATAAGAAATCTGTTTCTTCGCGGGTTTTACGGATATTGGTCAGGTCGTTTTCAACCTCGTTAATGCTTCCTTTACTGGTGAAATAAGCTTGCTCAGCTTCTGCAAGCCCTTTTTCCATCTCTTCACGTTGTTGATACATCTCTAAAAGCGTATCGTCGTTCAGGTCAGTGTGCTGTAATGTTGCCGTAATTTGGGTTAGTGCTTCCTGTAATTCTTTGTCGTTTTGTGCGATGCGCTTATTTAAAGCTTCTTCCTGCACAAAACGATAATCTAAATCTTTTTCTAAACCTGATAACTTATTTTGTTGTTGATGGAAACGGATGTTATCCTGGTTGTATTTGCTTGCGCTTTCGTTTACCTGATCGGCAATTTCCTGATAATTAAGCTGTTGTTCCTGCAAGTTTACGTGTGCTTCTTGCTGGTCTTTTTGCAATTGAACCAATGCCGGCAATTTTTCCGATAAGGCTTTTTCTATGGATACTATCTTTTGGGCAATATCTGTTTTACGGTTTTCGCTGGTGGTAATAAACTCCTGGTACTGATCGCGACGGGTCTGTACAGAAATATGTTCATTGTTTAAACGGTTCATTTCTTGCTGCAAAGCATTGATCTGATTGAGTTTTGAAGCTTCTTTCAGGTTAAATATGTTACCAGTTTCGGCTTTAATTGCTGCATCATACTGATT
>NZ_JBFTQI010001039.1:0-1593 GCF_056398925.1 Pedobacter sp. 01T416_2 | reverse complement strand
GTAGTACGGAAATAGAATTGAGGACGGTATTTGTTGAAGAATGGAGTGTGACGACCACCTTCTGCTTTTGATAATACATAGATCTCAGCTTTGAAATCAGTGTGAGGAGTTACTGAACCTGGTTTACAGATTACCATACCACGACGGATATCAGTTTTCTCAATACCACGTAACAATAAACCTACGTTATCACCAGCTTCACCATAATCTAAGATCTTACGGAACATCTCAACACCAGTTACTGTAGATTTTAAGTTCTCAGCACCCATACCTAAGATTTCAACTGGATCTCCAGAGTTGATTACACCACGCTCGATACGACCAGTTGCTACAGTACCACGACCAGTGATCGAGAATACATCTTCAACAGGCATCAAGAATGGAAGCTCAGTTAAACGTGGAGGAATTGGAATGTAGCTATCAACAGCATCCATTAATTCCATAATTTTTGCTACCCATTTAGCATCTCCGTTCAAACCACCTAAAGCAGAACCTTGAATAACAGGAATATCATCACCAGGGAAATCGTAGAACGATAATAATTCACGAACTTCCATTTCTACTAATTCTAATAATTCAGGATCATCAACCATATCCACTTTGTTCATGAATACAACCAATGAAGGTACACCAACCTGACGAGCCAATAAGATGTGCTCACGAGTTTGTGGCATTGGACCATCAGTAGCAGCAACAACGATAATAGCACCATCCATTTGAGCCGCACCTGTAACCATGTTTTTAACATAATCCGCGTGACCTGGACAATCTACGTGTGCGTAGTGACGGTTTGCAGTTGAATACTCAACGTGCGCAGTATTAATTGTAATACCTCTTTCTTTTTCCTCAGGAGCTGAGTCAATTGAATCGAATGAACGTGCCTCAGATAAACCTGCATCAGCTAAAACTTTTGTAATAGCTGCTGTTAAAGTTGTTTTACCGTGATCGACGTGACCGATTGTACCGATGTTTAAGTGCGGTTTACTACGGTCAAATTTTTCTTTTGCCATTTTATTTATAACTAATTAGTAGGTTAACTTTTTATTAATTTTATTTATTGTTTTGATGCAATGCAACACAAAAAACCTTGTCTACCCTGCATATTAAACAGATTTAACAAAGCTTTATTATCCTGAGCCAACTATGGGAATTGAACCCATGACCTCTTCCTTACCAAGGAAGTGCTCTACCGCTGAGCTAAGTCGGCTTTTTAGTTTCCAGTTCCAGCCTTTAGTTTTAACCAAATAAAAACTGTTACCAATAACTGCCCACTTTCTAATTTTTATTGGAGCGGAAGACGAGGTTCGAACTCGCGACCTATAGCTTGGAAGGCTATCGCTCTACCAACTGAGCTACTTCCGCTTTTAAAAACTAGTGATTGATTGAATGAAAGAATGATAGAAATAATCTCTCATTAAAACATTTGGTCGTTCATTTAAAGTGTGGGGAGAGAAGGATTCGAACCTTCGAAATCTTGCGATAACAGAGTTACAGTCTGTCCCATTTGGCCGCTCTGGAATCTCCCCATTTTCTACTTTAAAATGCTAACACTTTAAAATAAAAAGAGCCTCCTATCGGAATCGAACCAATGAC
>NZ_JBFTQI010001038.1:0-1594 GCF_056398925.1 Pedobacter sp. 01T416_2 | reverse complement strand
GTTGAAAGCAAACAATACGGCTCTGCGGTTACCAATAAAACTTTTAATACAACAAATGGCTATTTCATACTCAAAGATGGTAAATTTGCAAAAATTACACCCACGAAGAAAACAATTTTAGCTTTATTCCCTTCCAAAGTGCAAGAATTAAACGAGTATTTGAAAAAAGAAAAAATTGATTTAAAAAACGATAGCGATTTAAAGAAGCTATTTGAATACCTAAACCAAATATAAAAGACATGGCCATTTTTGATATAATTTATATGCCTATTACTATTTCGCAATACGAGGCAGGCATGATTAAATAATTATTTTAACTATCATGGCTCCTACAAATAAAAATAATAAACATAGATGAAACCCACCCTATTAATATTGGCTGCAGGAATGGCTAGCCGTTACGGAAGTATGAAACAGATTGATGGCTTTGGCCCAAATGGCGAAACCATTATTGATTATTCAATTTATGATGCCATTAACGCTGGCTTTGGCAAAGTTGTATTTATTATAAAAGAAGAGTTTGTAAAAGAGTTCAAAGCCATTTTCGAACCTAAACTTGAGGGAAGAATTGAAACAGAATATGTTTTTCAAAATTTCGATTTAAAACAATTTGGCATCCAAGAGGAAATTTATAGAGAAAAACCCTGGGGTACAGCACATGCAATCCTTTCAGGCAGAAACGCAATTAAAGAACCATTTTGTGTAATTAACGCTGATGATTACTACGGTTTTGATGCTTTTAAGAAAATGGTCGATTTCTTAACTACAGAAGTAACAGACAGCAACTATGCTATTATCGGTTATGAGGTTGGCAAAACCTTATCAGAATTTGGTGCTGTTTCGCGAGGTGTTTGCAAAGTAGATGCTGCTGGCGATCTGGAAGAAATTGTAGAACGTACAAAAGTTTACCCTAAAGATGGTAATATTTTTTACGAAGAAAACGGTGAAGAATTTCCATTAAGCTATGAGACTCCGGTTTCAATGAATTTCTGGGGATTTACACCAGCGGTTTTCAAAATTACGGAAGATCTGTTCAGAGAATTTGCAGAAGCAAACAAAGATAAACCAAAAGCTGAGTTTTTTATCCCATTAATAGGCGAAAACCTGGTAAAAAGTAATATAGCAAGCTTTAAAGTTGTACCAACCTCGAACAAATGGTTTGGTGTAACTTATAAAGAAGATAAACCGTATGTTCAGGATTGTATTGACCAATTGGTTAAAAACGGAACATATCCAGAAAAACTATGGAACTAAATTTAGATTCCGAAGTTTTAAAAGCCTACGGATACGCTAAAGAAAATATACAAATTACACAAATRGGTACGGGTTTAATTAACCGTACTTATTTGCTTTCGCCCCTATCCGAAAAGAAGAAATACATTCTTCAAAACATAAACACTTCGGTTTTTAAATCGCCCCAGGCCATTGCCAGCAACCTGAGGTCTATTGCCGATTACCTCACCTTCACTTGCCCTGAATATCTTTTTATTAAGCCTGTTTCTACCACAAACAGTGAAGAAATGGCGCACATTCATCATGAATATTGGCGGATGCTTCCTTTCGTGCCAAATACCGTCTCGTTAGACGTTTTAGC
>NZ_JBFTQI010001037.1:0-1594 GCF_056398925.1 Pedobacter sp. 01T416_2 | reverse complement strand
GTATGGGAAGACATTGCACTCGGTACAAACGAACTAACCGAAGATGATAAAGATTATATTACAAATAAGGGTTCATTTGCTACACCACTCGACATTATAAATGACCGATCAACTTAAAAACGCTTGTGTTTTACACTATTGACCTGAAGCATTTATGAAAAAAGTCCGCTCTTCAATTAAACATTTATGCAGATATATTAAAGCCAACAAATGATCATAATAATAATTGGATTTATATTTTTTTTCTTAATAACAGCCCTTATTTACCTTACATATTGGTTACCAAAGAAATTGGGCTACCCAAAGGTTGGAAAATATATCTCCATAATTTTGACACTTTTGATCTTGATAAAAACTGTTTTATATGTATTCGAAGACGAGCTGTTTTCGAAAACAGATGCAGAAAAATTACTAATGGAGCAGGGTATTCAGCTAAAAGATAATTATAAAATTGAGGAGAATAAATCTGATTGGGGAGTGGGTGACTATTACCACACCTTTACTTTGATTATTACACCTAATGATAAACAAAGAATCATAAATCAGATAAAAAATGCTTCTAATTTCTCTAAAGAGGAAGAAGTTACAACCCGTTTTGATAACCAGGAACGCGACTACAATGGGCCTAAAAGATTTACAAATTACGAAACAGAAGAACAGTATGTTAGGGAACTTTTTGAGCCACATGGAAGTGGATATGCACCAACCTGGAGGAAAATAGAAATTGAAAAGAAAAACAACAAATTAACGTTCGAAGACATAGATGAATAATACCTCCGCTGGCGCATGCCTGCCACGTGTGAAGAACAAAAGAAAATAGGCTATAGAATTTAAATTATATAGTTATTTACAAAATTTCATAAGGACGATTATCCTAATCAAATACTCATGCATCCAACAATAACAGACATTATAGCCAGAATTATGGCTGATAAGGAAGAACTTGGGATTATGCTTTATGCGCCAGCTTCCCCAACGGAAATATTGGATTTTGAGAACATCATGAGAGTTAAATTACCCGATGATTTAGTTAAATTCTATAGCTTTTCAAATGGTTTCGAATCAGAGGAAGATATGTTTAGGATCATTCCATTAGACGAAATTATTGACAATATAGACCAACCAGATACTTATGCAGTGGAACTAAATGATTTCCATTTTGCGGAATATTTAATCTATTCTGATATGTGGACAATCAATATAAATCCTGTCGACAGAAATGATTACCACATTTATAACAAGGTGGAAAATGTAATCACCTTAACAAATTCATTCCCTGAATTTTTAGAGGCATTTTTAACCGGCGGTGTTTTTGACGGGCTTTACATCTGGAGAGAAAATATAAAACGATTGACTAAATAAAATGAATTTTATTCGGTTTACTTTAGTATATCGGATCCCAAAACCCTATCTTTAGAACAACTCCAGCTATTCTACCCAAATGTTTCGATGTTAACTCCAATATTATGAAACGTTATCTAAATATTCTAGCTTTACTTTTAATTGTAGCTGCCTGTACTAATAAACACCCTACTAAATTGAGTATAACTCAAAAAAATCCAAGTAAAAACTGTGATTGCACAAAGGATACATT
>NZ_JBFTQI010001036.1:0-1596 GCF_056398925.1 Pedobacter sp. 01T416_2 | reverse complement strand
GTTTAGATTGGATCGTAGAAAACGGACAGATCGATATCCTGACCATGGTGCATCGAAAACACGGTTTTTTTCATCGCCTGCTTAAAGGTAGCTATACCCTGAACATGTCAGATCATATTCAGATCCCGCTTTTGGTTTTACCGCCATCACACAACATTCCGATGTAATGGTTCATCACCAGATAAAATTCAATTATTATAATCTATTGTTAAACAGAATATATGTATCCTAAAACAATGAAAGCTGCAGTTATCCATGAATATGGAGGACCACTGGCCATAGAAGAACTTCCGGTTAGACCGCTCAATCAATACGAAATTTTGGTTAAGGTAATTTCATGTGGGGTATGCCATACCGATCTGCATGCCTGTAATGGAGACTGGCCGGTAAAATCAAAAATGCCATTGGTGCCAGGTCACGAAGCCATTGGGTTGGTAGCGGCAATGGGACATGATGTTAAAACTGTTAAGGAAGGAGATGTGGTTGGTGTGCCTTGGTTATACAGTGCATGTGGCTGTTGCGAATTCTGCTTAACCGGTTGGGAAACATTATGCTATGAGCAGCAGAATGGAGGCTATAGCGTTGATGGAGGTTTTGCAGAGTATGTAATAGCCGATTCGAGATACGTTGCCCATTTCCCTTCGCATGTAAATTTTGCAGAAATGGCGCCGATTATCTGTGCCGGGGTTACCGTATACAAAGGTTTAAAAGAAACTGATGCAAAAGCAGGTGAATGGGTAGCCATATCAGGTATTGGCGGGCTCGGCCATCTTGGGGTTCAGTATGCAAAGGCCCTGGGCTTTCAGGTTGCCGCGATTGATATTTCAAACGATAAACTGGAAATGGCCAGAAAACTGGGTGCAGACATTGTTGTTAATGCGCTAGAACATGACCCAGGTGAATTTCTTAAAAAACAAACCGGGGGTATGCACGGCGTATTGGTTACGGCAGTAACACCTGTTGCTTTTAGTCAAGGGCTTTCTGCATTGCGCAGAAAAGGTACTTTATCGCTAAACGGACTACCTCCAGGCAGTTTTGACCTTCCTATATTCGATACCGTGTTGAACAGAATAACGATCAGGGGTTCTATTGTCGGCACAAGAAAGGATATGCAGGAAGCGATCGAATTTGCGGTAGATGGAAAGGTAAGGGCGCAGGTTAAATCAGCAAAACTGGAAGATATCAATAATGTGTTCGATCAAATGAAAAAGGGCGAGATTGATGGACGGATTGTTTTGGATATTTCTGGTGATTAGGTGTTTATTAATCAATATTTAACGAATAAGAAGATGTTAGGGACATTAAAAGAAGAGGATATAGAAAAGCTCCTTAAGGAACAATATATTGGCCGTTTGGCCTGCCATGCACATGGAGTAAGTTACATTGTGCCCATTAATTATGTGTATAGCAGCAGTACGGTTTATGCTCACTCTGCTCCGGGGCAAAAAATCAGGATGATGAAAAGTAACCCTCAGGTATGCTTTCAGACCGATCAGATCCGCGATACTTATAATTGGAAAAGTGTGGTGTGCTGGGGCAAGTTCGAAGAAATTACGGATGCTGCAGAAAAACAAAGGGCGCTACAGGGGATTATCC
>NZ_JBFTQI010001035.1:0-1603 GCF_056398925.1 Pedobacter sp. 01T416_2 | reverse complement strand
TTGCTTTCCTGGTGTTTTTTTGGGAGGCCATTATGGTTAAATACTGAAACGAAACCGTTGGTAATGGCCATTTCCTTTGCCCAAAGTTCTTGTTTGCTAATGTATAATGGCAAATCAATCCCATTAAGCATAATGTCGCTCATCTTGATGTTGAAACGTTCCTTCGCAAACCCTGCAACTTTGCCAAAGTTCATCTCATCGTGCAGTGGTACCAAAGCAAAACTGTTAATCCTTAACTTACCCGTTGTTGCCCTAAAATCCAGTTTATCTAATTGGATATCGTACATTTTGTCTGGCGTACGGTATACATAGTTATTCAGATTGATCACAATATCTTTAATCAGATAAAATCTTGTTGGATCTTCAGCAGAGGTAGAATCTACCAACAGGTCGGTTAAGGTAATGTTGAGGTCATCAATAGAGAAAGGTACTGAATTGGGTACATTTTTATTGATATATTTAAAACTTACATCCTTAAACCTGATGCTTTTAATGCTAAATTCATTCAGGTTTTTAGAGATGATAGCATAAGGCGATTTAATGGGCCTGGGTGCACGCCCCTCGTTAAAAGCAAATTGCTGGTTAACCATTGTTACTTCAGGTTTATCAAATATGATTTCTTCCAGCTGAAGTTTTTTTTCGCGGTACAAGGTTAATGGGTGGAAGTGCTTCACCACCAGTTTTTTTAAAGATACCGTATATAAATTATTTGGTGCTCTTTTTAAGGCTATGAGTTGCTTAAACCGATTGGTATCAGGTATTATTCTTACATTCTGTAAGGTGGCATTGCCCGTAAAAACATTGGTAGAAACCTTGGTAAAACTAATGGTATATAAACTATCGGTCGATTTATAGAGCAGTGTTTTGATCCTATCGGTTAAAATAGGGCGCGACTTAACATTTAACAGCCAGGCTATACCTACAAGTACAATAAAAACACTGAGTAATGTACACGCAATCCATTTAAAAATTCTATAACGGTATCTTCTGGTATCAGGCATTAAAAAATGAGAGGCTGTGGTTTTATTAGCAATATACGGTTATAAACATATATTTGAAAAGTGTAAGATCAGTTTTTTTCTCTCCGGGCCTTCCGCGCTGCTTTTCTGTCTGCCCGTTTTTGTTCCCTTATTTTTTTTGCAATTACTTTTTGCTGTTTTACCGGATTCTTTTCTGGGACCACACCAACGCCTACAATATCCTTTATGCCCACAAAAACGGTTTTCCACATCAGGTTAAAAAAGGAGGCTGAATTAACTCTCGTATTGGCCATGCTTGCTGTTCTTGGTGCTTCGCCTTTTTGTGGATTTTCGTTTTTAACTAAAATGACATTGGCCAAAAAAGACAAAAAACCTTTTTCCTTGGTTCCCTCGCCATCAATATTGTCAGATAGTAATTTCACCTTTAAATCGGTGTACAACATATTCATCGATCCCGTTGCAGATCTTAAATTTCCGTTCGCCTTAAAATCAACATGTTGTATATTGCCGCTCTCTATTTCAACCAGGCCCAGCGATTTTGATAGTGGATTTAAATTTTTCATATCAAACCTACCCAGGTTACCGCTATAGGTACAAACCTACCCAGGTTACCGCTATAGGTA
>NZ_JBFTQI010001034.1:0-1613 GCF_056398925.1 Pedobacter sp. 01T416_2 | reverse complement strand
CTCATGGACTTATGCGGAACTAACCGGAGCAAGTGCCGATGTGGTAGCGAAGTATAAAAGCGGAGCCGATCCGGATAACTTTCCCAACGTTTCCCATTTAAAAGATCTGTTGAATACGGGTTCCGGATTTCAGCAGTATCATAATGCCAGTGTTTCTGGCGGTGAAGGCAATAACGTTTATTACCTGTCCGGAAGCTACCGTGATCATAATGGGTTAACGGCAGAAACCAACAACAAAAGATACGATATCCAGGCCAATATTGATACCCGTATCAAAGATAATCTGAATCTTAAAACCAGTATACTCGGTTTTTCTCAATTGCAAACCCAGCCGCAATCCAATTCAGCCGGAATAGGTGGGATAATTGGATTTTCGGTGCGTGAGCCCAATACCATTGCAGGATTGAAATCAGATGGCACCTACGGCCGTCAGGATTTCTTCGCCCCCGAAGCATGGCTCGCCAGTGAAGGTTTCAATAACTTACGTGCTAAAAACTTCTATGGCAATACCACACTCGCATGGGACATTATCCCGGGATTGAACTTAAGTGGAACTGCCGGTTATCACTATTACACGAGTGTAAATACCACCTACGTAGCAGATATAAACATTGATAAGACAACTTATGTGGGCCCAAATAGCTTGGGGATAGGTAATACCGATGGAAATGAAGTTACGCTCAATTTACTTTTAAAATATGTTAAAAGTTTTGGCAAAAACAACTTCTCCATCTTAGGTGGTTACCAGCAAGAGGCACACCGTGATAATTTTACAAGTGCCTATCGCGACAAGTTTCCGAACAACCTGTTGTATCAGCTCGACGCTGGCGCAACGACAAATATGCAAAACGCCGGATCTGCGAATGAATACGCTTTCAGGTCTTTCTTCGCCCGCTTTAACTACGATTACGGCGGCAAATATCTTTTTGAGGCCAATGTGCGCTATGACGGATCTTCAAGATTTGCACCTAAAAATAGATATGGGGTTTTCCCTGCGGTTTCTGCAGGCTGGAGACTTTCTGAAGAATCATTCATTAAGGATAATATTAGCTGGATCAATGAGCTGAAAATCAGGGCTTCCTATGGTTCATTGGGTAATGCCAATATTTCCAATTATCCATATCAATATAATATCAGCACCAATGTAAGGTATAATTTCGGAGGGGTAATTGCCCCTGGTGCTGCGGTGACTGCAGCTGCCAATCAGGATATCAAATGGGAAACAACAACCACTGCCAATCTTGGCCTTGATTTCACTTTGTTCAAGAATGCGCTTAGTGGTACAGTAGATATTTATGATAGGACAGCTAAAGATATTTTATACCAGGTTCCGGTATCTTCTACACTTGGCTTAAGCGCACCAACGCAGAATGCGGGTTCAATCCAAAATAGAGGTATTGAGGTTAGTTTAACCTACAATACCAAAATAGGTCAGGTGAACTTCGGTGTATCACCAAATTTCTCATATAATAATCAAAAGGTAATCAAAATAGCGGGCAATATTCAAAACGTAATCCCTAATTTCTTTTTGGGCCAACCATTAAACCCGATTTATGGATTTGTGGCCGATGGTCTTTTTGTTGATGCTGCGGATGTTGCAAGTTACCCAACAC
>NZ_JBFTQI010001033.1:0-1617 GCF_056398925.1 Pedobacter sp. 01T416_2 | reverse complement strand
TAAATATGCTCTAGGAAGGTTGAATTTAAATTCAACAATTGAAGAAATATTTAATATTATAGAAAAAAGTGGATTTGACATACTACCTATTACATTGAATCATATCATCCAACTTTCAAAGCTACAGCATTTCCATAATGATCCTTTTGATAGATTGATGATATCTCAATCAATTACTGAAAATCTAAGCTTAGTAAGCAATGACAATTATTTTCCAGCTTATAAAATACAACTCATTAATCAATAATGCGTTATACTCAATTTATTTCAGCATCCACAATCAAAGAATTAAGTTTAATAGATCCTGAAACAAGTTCATTATGACGATCGCCATAAAACTTACCTATGTTAAGGAAGTCAAGTTTTTGGGCGATTTGCTCAGTTCAACTTAACTTCCTCCGTATTCATCTAATTCAATGAAAAACCATTATCGCTTTTCACTTTATCAGGGGTGTGTGGGTTTCCCATCACTACTTTTGATAATTTCTTGCTTGTTTTTATATTTATTTTCACTTGCGTATCCCCTTTTTCCCAAACACCAATAGTGTTATGGTTATTTTCGACAGAACCATCGTCATAAGTCAGGGATAAATCGATTGGCAACGGCTTAACGCTTTTGTTCTCAATGGTAATTGTATATCCACTTGATGTTTTGTCAACTGCTTTAATAGCCATATCGGTAACGCCATCTTCAAAAAACCAGTCTTTCCAGAACCAGTTTAAATTTTTACCGCTTCCCTCATTCATGCTATTAAAGAAATCGTATGGCATCGGGTGTTTACCATTCCAGTTTTTAATATAAGTATGCAAAGCTTTGGTAAACAGTTCATCTCCTAGGTAATCTTTAACAAACAAATAAGCCAAACCTGGTTTAGGGTACGAATTGGTAAAAGATCCTGATCCTTTTAAATCTGGTGTTAAAGTCATTATTGGGGTATCATCTTTGCCGCCAGATGACGAAGCAGTAGGTTGTACGCCGTATTCATCAACAATTGTAGAATCAATCATCGGAGAAATCAACCACTCGCCTATTGTGGCCCAACCTTCGTCCATCCAACCATATTTTGTCTCATTTATGCCCATGTAAAAAGGAAACATAGTATGAAAAATTTCATGGTCGGTTAAAGTAATCGCATCTGTGCGGTTATCAACCGGGTTATCGTTCACCATCATTGGGTATTCCATTTGGTCCAAACCATCGAATATCGTTTCATGATTGTATGGAAAAGGCCATTTAGGAAAAGTATAACTCATGGCTTCAACCGTTTTACGGGCGAAATCAATCACTTCGTAATAATCTTTATGTTTTGGATTAAAAACAGCATCAACACGGGTTCTTCTTTTTGTTTTAGGATCAACTACTAAACTGCTCGATTTCCACAGGTAATGATCGCTTAGCGCAAATACAAAATCAGTAACGTTTTTAGCCTCGAATTTAAAGGTATTAAAAGCATTCTGCTGAGTTACTTTTTTATCAGCTAAATCTTTGTCGGTAATCACATCAATTACAGCGTCATTTTTTTCGGCAGATAACATTCTGGAAACAATATCTTTCTGGAAAACTTCTGAAGGGTTTTTCAGGTCGCCGGTTGCCCAAACTCCATATCCACCTGGAAC
>NZ_JBFTQI010001032.1:0-1619 GCF_056398925.1 Pedobacter sp. 01T416_2 | reverse complement strand
ACCTTCTCCAGACTTAACAAAACAGTCCATCAATGAAATAATGACCCGTGTTGCGCATTGGCAGATGAAAGAAACCCAGGGAAGGGAAGCTGCCGATTGGACATTTGGTGCGCTTTATGCCGGGATGGTTGAATATGCGAAATCAACAAATGATACAGCATGTTTTAACTGGCTTAAATCGGTAGGTACGAAATTAAAATGGACACAAAAACTGGAAGCGGACCTGAGTCTGCGCTACCACGCTGACGATTATGCGGTTGGTATGATGTATACCGAAATGTTCCGTATTTATAAAGATAAAAAAATGTACACTCCAATGGGACGTTATTTCGATTTCATTTTGAAACATCCTTCAAAGCGGAATCTGAAATATACTTTCGAACCGGGCAATTATGGTACTGAGCGATGGAGCTGGTGTGACGCCCTGTTTATGGGGCCGACCGTATGGGCAAAAATGGCAAATATTACCGGCAAAGAAGAATACCTTAAATTTATGGACAAGGAGTACCGGCTTAGCTATAAGTATCTCTACAGCAAAGAAAATCATTTGTTTTTCAGGGACGATTCCTATTTTAAAAAGAAAGAAAAAAACGGTCAGCCGGTATTTTGGGGCCGGGGAAACGGTTGGGTTCTGGCTGGCTTGCCCATCATTATCCAGGAGCTTCCGGCCGATTTCAAAAACAAGAAGTTCTATGAAAAATTATTCGTAGAAATGGCAGAAAAAATAGCTGTCCTGCAGGATGAAAAAGGTTTTTGGCATGCCAGCTTATTGGATCCGGACAGTTACCCAAGCCCTGAAATGAGTTGTACGGGCTTTTATACCTACGCTTTGGCATGGGGTATCAATCATGGTTATTTGGATAAGGTTAAATATCAACCGATAGTTGAAAAAGGTTGGCACTCAATGGTGAAATCAGTGTTTCCAAACGGCAAGCTGGGATGGGTGCAGCCTGTAGGTGGCGATCCACAGAAAGTAACCGAAAACATGACTGCCGTTTATGGGGTAGGTGCATTTTTGCTTGCCGGTACCGAGTTAAGGAAACTGGTAGAGCACCAATGATTCTTGCGCTTAACCCTAGCAGCAACAACTCTAAAAACAATATGCTGGGTAAAGCAATCTAAACCGATAATTGTCTGGATTTAGGCTAATGGTACAAAGATTACATAGAGCGGGTTTAACAGTGAATCCGCTCTATGTTTTTAAGTGGATTATCTCAGTTTGTTATCGTGAGCTTTCTGTGGTATAAACAAAACTATCGGCCTTATAATGACCTATATTATATTCAATGGGCCTTCCTCCCTGATCAAATACAAATCTTTTACGGGAAAGAATAGGGCTACCAATGGCTACTTTTAACTTTTGAGCAATAAATGCATCAGCAGATCTCGCACTGATCTCCTCTTTAGAAAGCGTAGCAACTATCAGGTGATCTTTTTCCAGCATTTCATAAAGGGGGGCTTTAAAGTCCTCGTCGCCAGTTAATCCGACGCGGGGATGAAAATAAGATACGAAATATACAAAAGGTTCTTCCGGCCTTCCGCGGACCTTTTCCATTTTTAATACTTTCTGATCGGTTTTGATRTCGAAAAAGTTGGCTATCACCTCATCAGGGTTAGTC
>NZ_JBFTQI010001031.1:0-1626 GCF_056398925.1 Pedobacter sp. 01T416_2 | reverse complement strand
GAAAGATGCTGCAACTGCAATTGCAGATTTATGTTTGCGCCACAATTGAACCACACGTGATGGATGAGGCCTAAGTGTAGAAGCCAAACCCTCCACATCAATTTCTGAATGAATGTGATTTAACTGTTCTTTTAAGCGCAACTGCTCAGCAAATGTTCCCATAGATTCTAAAAAGAACTTATGCGAAACTACTTTATGATCTACTGTGGCATCATTACGACGTAACTGTTCAAAAGCTTCAGTTTCCTGTGCATTAAGTTTACCTAAAAGGTAATCTTCAATAATTGCATCTAACTCCAAATCGTTTCTCATTTCAAATTATGGTTGAAAAAATATTTTCTTTAACCTTTGCAGGCATTTATATTTCTGCGTTTTTGCATTATCGGTATTGGTATAACCAAACTTTTCGCAGATATCCTGCATGGATAAATTGTGGATATAAAAATCCTGAATAATGGTTTTACAAGGTTCGCCCAGGTGATCGAGTGCCGATTGCATTTTCACAAAAGCAGCATCCTTTTCTTCATGGTGCTCTACATCTTCCTCAACAACAAATACATCTTCATAATCAGTAATATTACCGGCTTTTTTACTGTTTAGGCTAAGTTTTTTTAGCCAAATACGCCGACATACCGAATAAATGTAGGTTTTGAGTTTGCTGCTCAGCTCAAAATTGCCTTCCTTAATTTTGTTATATAAAATTATTATGCCTTCCTGATAAACATCTTTTGCATCATCTTCATCACCGTTATTATTCAGGATAAATTGCAAAACCATCGCATAATAAGCCTTGTATAACTTGTTAAGTGTATCTTCTGAGTTATTTAGAATACCTAAAATAACCTCTCTATCTGTTGGAACTGAACTCTTTAAACTGTTATTCACTAGTTAATACATTTTTCTATAAATAGTAACCCAATATTAGACAAAAAAATATTTATAGCTACTATAATTGCTTAATACAAACTTAAAGCAAACGGTAACCCAAACCTCAAAAAAAAATATTTTAACTTTTTTGTAAATTATCGGGTTACCTTTTTACCTTTGCGGCATTAATAAGAAATTAATTACTTAAAAAAATTCAAAAATGAAAAATGCATTCAAATTAGGCTTTTTAGCYYTAGCTYTATCGTTAACAGTTGCTGCTTGCGGCGAATCAGGTAAAAAAGCTGATGGTGCTGACACAACAGTTACAGATTCATCAACTATTATTACTGATACAACTGCTGTTGATACTACAGTWAAAGATTCTACWGTAAAAGACACTACAATTAAAGCTACTACCACAAAAGAAGAAGTAAAACACTAATTATTTTTACTAAATAACATAAAAAAGGTCGCGTTTTTACATCGCGACCTTTTTTATTTAAGAAAACAGGGTTACTTTCTTATCTTTTTTGTATAAATTAGTAATTAATTAATTTTCAAAACCAAACAAATTAAAAAAAATGAAAAATGCATTCAAAATGGGCTTTTTAGCTCTAGCTTTATCCCTATCCGTTGTTGCTTGTAAATCAGAAAAAAAAGATGGCGCAACTGATTCATCTAAAGTTGATTCTACAGTTGTAGATACTACTGTAAAAGATACTACAGTGAAAGACACAACCGTTAAAGACACTACAGTAA
>NZ_JBFTQI010001030.1:0-1626 GCF_056398925.1 Pedobacter sp. 01T416_2 | reverse complement strand
ATGACACCGGTAATAGTAAAGTTTGCTAGTATAAAATCTGGTAAGAACAATTTAAGTAAAGAGGCTGCAGGGGAAGTCATATAAAGTGAAATAGTAAAATGCAAAGCTATTTGTTTTTACCGTCCTCCACAACTTTTGGTATTGATCCATATATTCCGGAATTTATGAAAAGCATCCATTCTTTTATGCTTTCAACCCTCTCCGAGGCGCGGGATTATGCTTTTACTTCGGTTAAGTCAGTTTTTTTGATAAGCTTGAGCGAGAGCAGGGGCCATTAAGATGATTGTATGCAGACAAGAATATGCCGGTTTGGTGTCTAATGTGAATTAGTTCTTGCGAATGGAGAGCGAATACATATATATCGATTATCAGATTTAATAATGTATCAAAGCCATAGATCGATAATCTTCATGTTTTTTTACTAAAATATTTAACATAAAGTTCTTATTATAAGAATCTTGGGTGAAGTTGCTGCGTCTTTACCTGAAATGTCACAGTCCACATATCTATAAGCTTCAGTTTAACATTCGTTACACGCAGATTAACAGAGAATAAAAAATCATGGTAACATTAGCTTTATATTATGGAGAAAAACAATATCTTGAGAGAAATATTTTTGGAATGATCAGATAAAGGATTAATCGCGATGCTCTCAAATAATGTTAACCAACAATTCAGTCTGCTTCACGAAATAGGGAAGGAGGGAACTTATAACCTCCTTTTTCCACCGCCACAAGCGGGGCTGGCGATTTTGAACCTTTATCAAAAGATCAAGTCTGGTGCGTTTCCAAACGGCCGGTTCAAAGAACCGGACATCTATACGGCCTTAGAAGGCTCAAAGTTACTAATGAATGCGGACGAATATGAACGGTCGCCACAAATACATTTTAATACAATCGTTAGCGATCTTCAAGTTTACTTTCTAAGGTATGATACGGAAGAACAGATTTATAGCTTAAAAGATTATGCCGAATCATTTTGCCGACAGGTAGAAGAGACTCTTTTGGCAAACTTCAATCCTACTCAAATTGAAACCATCTGCAACGACCTCCGCAACAAGTTAGAGGCTTGCGCTGATCAATATGATATTCAAAGCTGGATTGATACTTTTTTTAGCGTATTTAAGCCTGTTATGAAAAGCCAGGTGGATAGGTTAGAGCGCCAAATCGATAACTCAGTACAGGAAATTAGGGCCACTACCCAACTGTCTGACTTATCGATTTTGGATATTTTAAAAGCCATCGATCAAAAACTCGATCGCCTGCGGACGCAAAATGAAGAACTAAGATCAGCGTTCAGGGAAATGAAGACCATAAATCTGGTACTCGAAGGGCAACTTCAATGGGTAAGTGAACAACAGATTGCGGACAACATCGCCGAGGTGAGAGGATTTTTTCCTGATGTGAAGTATACTTTAAACATCATCGATAAACGTTTGGACAGAATACAGCCTAAACTAAGGCAGTTTTTTGGAATGCTTAACAAACCATCTTTTAACATAAAAGTTGAAAAGTTCCTTAAAATTTTATTGAATAAATCTACCTTAAGCGCGCAGAAGGATGTTTTGTTACCCAAAGGTATACCCACACTTCTTTTTCATCAGCAAACTTCCAACTTCAGTATATT
>NZ_JBFTQI010001029.1:0-1629 GCF_056398925.1 Pedobacter sp. 01T416_2 | reverse complement strand
ACCTTGTAGTCTTTTGGAGTTTGTTTTCCAGACCAAGCTTTTTTCGATGTCCAATTTGCAGGAGCATCAGTCCAAAAAGTATTGTCAGCAGGTAATCCCAGTGGCAAAAATGCCAATGTTGCCATATACAGGCTTCCCGTCGACGTGTACAGATCGACAATATCAGGCTGAGCGCCACAAAATCCTAAAACCAGCCAACCCTTATTATCAAAATTATCACATTGATCATACATGCGGTGCATAACGGCCGTTAGACCACACCTTACCTGTGCGGGTGTAATGTTATTCAGTTTTTCCATTAGAGCAGTTTGAGCTAATGCCTGAAAAGCACCTGTACGATAAGTCATTGATCGGCCAAAAACAGGAAAAGTACCATCTGGCGCAATCATACGCTCCAAAAATTCAGAATAACGCGCCATACGTTTTACGGCTAAATCATAATCCTCTTGTGGATACATCTTTTTCACTGTAACTATACCTAATAAATCAACCATCATAGGATGCATCACAAAGGAATTGTAATAATCGACACATAGTTTTGATCCGTCACTGTACCAGCCATCACCGCTATACCATTCGGTTGTTTTTCGTATGGCATAGTCTATTCGCACCGGATCATAATCTGCTCCAACTTTCAATAAAAATCCTTCGGTTATTCCAGAAAATAGTAACCAATTATTAAAAGTTGCTTTCCGGTTGCGCAGGCTTTTAAATTCCTGGATAACTCTTTTCTTTGTTAAAGCATCCAATGGTTCCCACAATGCTTTGGGTGCACGAATAAAAGCATGTGCCATGTAAGCGGCATCTACAATAGGCTGTTGCTGTTTCGAAAAATTCAAATAATCCTTACTGTTAGGATCAACTCCATGGGCGATCCCCTGCAACAATTCTGTTCTTAATTGTTTGCGCATTACACCCTCTTTAGTATTGTCATCTGGTAAAGCAAGCCAAGGCGCAACTCCTGCCATTGTTCGCCCAACAGCTTCTAAATAAGAAACCTCACTGGCAACCATTCCGTATGCTTTACCGTAGTCGGGAAGCGTCTCAAGCGGCATATTCTTTTTTAAAGTTTCTTGAGCTAAATTATGAATCACCGGATAACTCATTTTATAGAGTAATTGACTCCAATATTCACGGTCACTCTTGCCATTACCGGCATCAGTTGTCTCAATCCGCATCTCATTCGTCTTTGTCTGTGCATCAACGCCTGTCGTAAATGCAAGAAAAAACGACATTAACAACGAAAAGCTGCTCAATTTTATTTTTATAGAATAAATCATAGTTTTTAACTTTTATTTGTTCTGTGGAATTATAGTCGATCCTGGTATAGTGAGGCAATTACAAATACCACTTTTTATATCTTAAAAGAGCCTCCAGGTAATAATAATCTGCATAGGTAAGCGGTACATCGATTTCCGTTTTATTTGGCATATGCCCAACGCTGTGTAAAAGTAAAAAACCACMATTTTCACCCAATTTTGCACGGTATTTATCAGATGCCAGTGATCTTAACATCGTTTCGGCAGTGTTGATATAGAGTTTCTTTTCTTTCGCTCCTGTATATTGCCCTAATTCCAAAAGAGCTGAAGCAATCAAAGCCCCTGCAGACGCATCTCTATATTGGGTAGG
>NZ_JBFTQI010001028.1:0-1631 GCF_056398925.1 Pedobacter sp. 01T416_2 | reverse complement strand
ACCTATTATATTCAGTTTCCATTCCGTTTGGTGGTTTGGGTATTTTCTATCGGCTTTATTACTTATTTGCCAGAAGTGTTAAACCTCGGCGAACGTTGGTTTGATATTTTGTTCCGCATCTGTTTTATTGCCGAATTCTTCAGATTGTATTTTACCATTAAAATTCACCGTTCATCATTCTGATACACCAGGTAAAACCACCGTTATGGCAGCAGGCAGAATTTTTGCTTCAACGGTATTCACCCTGCCAATGTATTCTCCATCAACCTGAAAGTGTGCTTTATGTTTCGAAGAAATCTTAACCTCAGCGGTTTGAAATACTTCTATTTTTTTAGGATTGAAAGGCAATTTGGTGATCCATATTTTTAGTATTTCAAGATATGAGTAGTCTTTTACCAAAACCACTTCGAATAGATCGTCGTCTAATTTTCCGTCTGGGTTTATTTTTAATCCAGAACCATACATGGTTGCGTTCGCAATAGCCACCATTGCCGCTTTAGAAGTGATTGTTTCATCTTTAAGTTTCAATTGCACGTCCATTCTGCTGTGGTTCCATAAAGCATGCCATGTAGCCTTTGCATAACCCCACATGCCGCGTTGGGGAAGAGAATCAAATTTCTTTACCAGATAAGCATTAAAACCTAAATCGGATAAATGGATGCAGATTTCATCATTAAGTTTAACTACATGAATTTTTTGCAAGCGGCCTTCATCCAGAATAGCTAAAGCCAGTTCAATATCAGTCGGGATGCCTAATTCTTTCGCCATTCCATTTGCAGAACCGGCAGGGATAATCCCGATAGGGGTTTCAGTATGCAACAGACATTCAGCAACCAGTTTTAAGGTGCCATCGCCACCAACGGCTACCACACGATCTGCCTTCGCGCTTTTAATCCTTTCTTTTATCTGCTCTAAAGAGCAGTCTTCTGGTAATTCGAAAAGATCGATCTCCGTTTTTTTTGCATCGAAATGGGTAGAAATTACTTCCTTTAGGTTAATGTCATGGCTGCCCGAGCCTGGGTTGATGATGAATAATAATTTCATGTGTTACCTTATGGTTTACATCACAAACAACTTTTAATAAACTCTGTTTTAATACAGATGAATAAATCTGCTAGTGTTAAGGTATATCATGGCTATGGCCATGCACACAATTTGGTTGTTTATGGTCATGTTTTTAAACGCAAGGCAAAAACACAGCAGGTTTACAGCAATAATTTGTTTGTTAATATCGCGCATCTTTTAAAGCTCTTCATTTTAAAACCTTACGCTTTTGTTGAGGTGCGTTTGCAATTTTTTGATCAAACGATTTACAATAAAACCGAAGGGGATGGCTTTTTTAAATTCGAATGGAAAGCTGAACATGAGGTGCCTGCTGGTTGGCACTTTGTTAAAGTAGAAGCTGTTGATAAAAACGGGAAAGTTTTAAGTGCAGGTGAGGGTAAGGTATATGTACCCCACATTACGCAATATGCCTTTATTTCGGATGTGGATGATACCGTGATGATTTCTCATTCGGCAACTATAGGGCGGCGGTTGAGAGAGCTGTTTATCAAGAATCCACATACACGTARAACCTTTCCTGATGCAGCCAGTCATTATCAGCAATTGGCCATGTCGCACACTGAATC
>NZ_JBFTQI010001027.1:0-1640 GCF_056398925.1 Pedobacter sp. 01T416_2 | reverse complement strand
ACACTTGCCTAAAAATCTCGGTAAAGCTTGCATTTCGATCCTGTTCTGAAATGATCCCGAAGCGCCTGTTCTGTATTTCTATCTGGCGTTGCGCACAGACAGTCTGTGCGGTGAGCAGTGTTTCTTTGTTATGAATGCGCTGCAGTTCATTCTCGGGTTTTGTGAACAGGTATAATTTCAGCGTAACCGAACGCTGGGCTTTTCCGGTCTTACTATTTAAAAACGGTGGATAATAATCCAGATAAAGGCTTTGCCTTCCGGTACTAAGATTTTTCCTTCTGAGTGTAACGCTTCCCATAACTTATTAACTTTTATAGAATATTTGATTCAATGCTGAGCGGAGTACATAGCTGAACTTTCCGCTAGAGAATACTTCGAGATCGTTCCGTTTGATCAGGTCATAAAGTGCTTTTTCTGATATACCAAAATGCTGTTGGGCATCAGCCATACTTATGCAGTAGACTAATGCAGGATTTTTAGTTCTTTCAGTTCGCTGAACCGGCTGGAAATCGATCTGTTTAAAGGCCTTATCCAGATGCTTTCTTTTGATCAGTGTTTTCCGTTCGCTAAGCTGTATTGCTTTAATCCTGCCATTTTTGATCTGCTGATAAATTATCCTTTCACTGCAATGAAGCAGGCGCGCGGCCTGTTTCACCGTAAGGAACTCTGCGGGCTGGTCATTGATCGCTTTTGTACGGATACTAAGCGTCTGTTCATTGCTGGCAGTAATCTTTATATTACGGATTTTTTGTTTGTAGTGCCGCCTGTTACAATTCAGGCTGCAGTACTTCGTGACCGTGGTTTTTGCCAAGAATGTCTTACCGCAGTGTTCGCAGATTCGCTCAACTGTTATATTGCTACTCATTTCATCCTTTTTTGCTGCATCTGCTGCAGGTCGACAGGACTTTTAGACCCTAAAACATCGGTGGTAATTTCCCCCTCAAATAGTGGCTTATTAGCGCCGTTTAATGTTTTTTAGTGTCGTTAAGTGTCGATAAGCGACATAATTTCACCCATGATTTTTTTGGGAAAAATTTCAGTCGCTCGAGCAACAAATGAGCAACAAAAATGCGAAAAATAGTGGTAAACCTCCAAGAAATTGGTGGAGAAATATTAACATAACTTATTAACAATCAGTAAGTTGATTGTCGTAAGTTGTCGAAATTAGTGGTTGTTTTGGGGGATTATTTGCCGATACAAAACTTCGTAAATATATTCTCCAACAAATCATCGGTAGTCACTGTACCCGTAATTTCACCAAGATAATGAAGCGCCTGTTTGATGTCCATTGCTAAGAAATCAGAGGTAACCGGATTATCTACATTAGCCAAAACCCTTTGCAGGGCATGTTCGGTTTGTTTTAAAGCTTCTACATGGCGGATATTCGTTACCAGGGTTTCGCTGGTATTAATATGGTGCAAGTTAACCTGCTCCAATAAAGTGGTTTTTAATTCATCGATACCCTGTTTCTCTTTAGCCGAAATAAAAACAACATCTAAAGCTTCGAAAGCTTTACGCTGTGCATCTGCCATGAGGTCGGCTTTATTGACTAAAATTAAATAGGGGATAGCCAATTGCGCTAAACCCCGAACCTGCTCTTCAATTTCTGAATTACTTTGAGCGGCATCGGCCATGTAAAT
>NZ_JBFTQI010001026.1:0-1643 GCF_056398925.1 Pedobacter sp. 01T416_2 | reverse complement strand
GCTCATCAACAGATGAATCGGTGCTGCCAATTTTTGCTTCCGACTGGATTGACGGAAATAAGTACCTTGAATTGCATCGCCACACCTGGACAAAAGACAATGCTTGGGTTGCAGCAGGTTGGTCTTATTTGACCAACATTATCGGCACTGCCAATCAAACCATTTCGATTATTAGCGAGTCGGCACCAGCGGGTGCAGCAAAAAACACCAACCTTGCAGAATTAAAAACCATGCGGGCCCTGTCGTACTTTATGATGATGGATTTATATGGCAATGTTCCGTTAGATACCTTGTATGGCAGCACAGCATTAAAAACAAATTCGACACGTGTACAGGTATTCAACTATGTAGAAAGCGAGCTTAAAGCGGCTATCCCCTATTTAAAATCGACTAGTGGTATGGCAACCTATGGTTTACCAACAAAATACCTGGCTTATTCGATATTGGCAAAAATGTACTTAAATGCAGCAGTGTACACTGGAACAGCACGTTATGATGATTGTATAGCGGCCTGCGACCAGATAATTAGTTCAGGCTTGTATAGCATAGAACCAATGTCGAGCTATCTACAGATGTTTTATCCCACCAATGGGCCAACGCAAAAAGAATTTATTTTTGCAATTCCATTTGATGCGTCTACCTCTACCGGCAATATGTTTATGGCCCGTTACGATTTAAACCGTAACCTTGGTATACGTTATCAATACTCTGGCTCCACACCGGGCACATTTACCAACCCGGTTATGAACCAAAGCAGTGGCGGGGGCTTATCAAACAATAAACCGAGCGGTCCGCGAATGACTACAACTGAGTTTTATGCAAATTTTAACGATTCGAACGACATCAGAAACAAACAATGGCTTACCGGCCCACAGTACTGGCCAGATGGAAGTCCGATTATGGTGAGCACCACTAATTTAGGTTACGATCAGTTTTATACTGGTGGAACTACGGCTGGAGCGTTACCTTATACCTATGCGCTAAATTTAACTCCGTTGAGCAGTTCACGTTTAGGTGCAAATGCTTACGATTTAGGGAAGGATGAAATTGCCTGGAATACCGGCTACCGCAACATTAAATTTTTACCAGATTACACCAATCCAATTAGCCGGAACCAAAACAACGATATGCCATTATTCCGCTATTCAGATATTATCCTCATGAAAGCAGAGGCTATATTCAGAGGTGGAACGCCAACGTTAGGTGCTACAGCAATAGGTTTGGTAAACAGTGTACGAAGCAACCGTACCACTTCTGCTGCTTTAGGAGCATTAACATTGGATGTACTTTACAATGAGCGTTCGAAAGAATTTGCATGGGAATGCTGGCACCGTAATGATATGATCAGGTTCGGTAAATTTGAGAACACTTATGGTTTATCTAAAACCAATACCGATACTTATCGCCGTATATTCCCAATTCCAAGTACAGCAATAGCGACAAACAATACATTGGTTCAAAACCCCGGTTATAATTAACCCTCGGTAAACAATACAAAAATTTCTCTGGTGTAAAAGCCAGAGAAATTTCTTTTTTCCCATCCTGTTTAAGGCCGATGGTCCATCAAAATTTCTCAATCACCTTAAATTTATCTCCATGAGGAAACACTTACTTTTACTGATTTCCCTATTTACCTATTGCTC
>NZ_JBFTQI010001025.1:0-1651 GCF_056398925.1 Pedobacter sp. 01T416_2 | reverse complement strand
TCCTGGTAGTTTTGGTAGTTTACCCATTCATCCTGATGATAAATAATTTTAACCCCTTGTTCGTATTGTCCAACAACCAAACGACGGATGTTATTAACTGCACTATCTACCAAATGCCCCAACAGTTCCTTTTTAGACCATTTTAAAAGCTGCGGTTTATTATTCCAGGCCTCATCCGGAATATTTTCGAAATCGATCATCGCCTGATTAACCAGCTGAAGGATCTCGTTCTTTTTGTCTAAAACCGAATTCATCTTGCTACTTATTTAAAGTACCTACGTTAATGATATCCGCAAAAACTCCGGCAGCGGTAACTTCTGCACCAGCACCAGGGCCTTTTACTACCAACGGGCGGGTTTTGTAACGATCGGTTGTAAAAGAGATAATATTATCACTTCCCGAGAGCATATAAAAAGGATGACTGTCGTCAACCATTTGCAGGCTGATTTCTACATTTCCATTTTCAAGCTTACCGATGTAACGCAAAACTTTTCCATCGTTGGCTGCGGTATTCTTTAAATTTTCGAAGTATGCTGCATTCGCCTGTAATTCTGAATAGAAATCTTCAACCGATGTAGCATTTAGGCAGGCTTCTGGCAAAATGTTATCGATTTTTACATCACTGGCTTCTAACGGATAACCAGCATCACGGGCAAGGATCAGCATTTTACGCATAAAATCTTTTCCATTCAAGTCGTCGCGAGGATCTGGTTCAGTATAACCAAGTTCCTGAGCTTCCTTTACAGTTTCGTAAAAACCGGCATCACCTTTAAAATTATTGAAGATGTAAGAAATGGTTCCTGATAAAATCGCTTCAATCCGCGCTACCTTATCACCACTCATCATCAGCTCGCGCAGTGTGCGGATAATCGGCAGGCCTGCGCCAACATTGGTTTCGTAATAAAAATCTACACCAAATTTGCGGGCGGTATCTTTAAATGATTTATACTGGGCGTAATCTGCCGAGTTTCCTTTTTTATTGCAGGTTACTACCGAAATGCTGCTTTCGAATATGCCCTGATAAAATTCTATTGGTGATTCTGCAGCGGTGTTGTCTACAAAAACGCAGTTTGGTAAGTTTAGGGCTTTCATTTTGGCAACAAAACCCGCTAAATCTGCCTGTTCGCCATTTGTATTCAATTCAGTTTCCCAATTTTCTAACGAAAGGCCATCAGGGCTGAAAATCATTTTTCGTGTATTGCTGATGCCCGTTATCTTAACCTGTAAATCGTTATTCGCCGCTAAGAAAGGCATCTGTTCTTTCAGTTGGTTAAACAAGGTTTTGCCAATGTTTCCAGTGCCCAGGCAGAAAACGTTTAATGTTCTTTTCAGGTCGGTAAAGAAAGCGTCGTGCACTGCATTTACTGCTTTCGATAAATCGTCTTTGCTGATGATTACCGAAATGTTGTATTCTGAAGATCCCTGAGCAATAGCCCTTACATTGATACCGTTGCGGCCTAAAGCGCTGAACAAACGTCCGCTCATACCTGGTGTACGTTTCATGTTTTCGCCAACGATGGCCAAAACTGAAAGGTTATTTTCAACTTCCGGAAGTTCTAGTTTTTTAGCGTCTAACTCCAGTTCGAACTCTTTTTTGATTAGAGAAATGGCCTGTGAAGCATCCGTTGGTTTAACAGCGAAAGTAATGCTG
>NZ_JBFTQI010001024.1:0-1655 GCF_056398925.1 Pedobacter sp. 01T416_2 | reverse complement strand
GATCAGGGAAAAGGAGACGCCAGTAGGAAATTGCAAGATTGGGCACGTAATTATAAGATATTAGATGGAAAGGGTAGCAGATTAACCCTTTTGAATAACTGGGAAGCTACTTATTTCGATTTTAATGAACAAAAATTGGCCGATTTGTTAAAAGATACCAAAAAACTGGGTGTCGATTTCTTTTTACTTGATGATGGTTGGTTCGGGAACAAATATCCACGTAACGATGATCATGCCGGGCTTGGCGATTGGCAGGAAAACAAGAAGAAATTGCCAAACGGAATAGCATCTTTAGTAAAAGAGGCCGATAATGTAGGAACCAGATTCGGAATTTGGATAGAACCCGAAATGGTTAATCCTAAAAGCGAACTTTATGAAAAACATCCAGATTGGGTGGTAAAACAGCCGAACAGACCTGAATACTATTTTAGAAACCAATTAGAGCTCGATCTGAGTAACCCAAAAGTACAGGATTTTGTTTTCGGTGTGGTAGATGGTCTGTTTACCAAAAATCCTAAACTGGCTTACATTAAATGGGATTGTAATGCCGTAATTTACAATGCATACTCCGCACATTTAAAAAATCAATCTCATTTTTACATCGATTATGTAAGAGGATTGTATAGTGTATTGCAAAGAATCCGTGCAAAATATCCAACTGTGCCTATGATGTTATGCTCTGGTGGAGGTGGTAGGGTAGATTATGCTGCCTTACAGTATTTTACAGAGTTTTGGCCTAGTGATAATACCGACCCATTAGAGCGCATATTTATGCAATGGGAATACTCTTATTTTTATCCGGCCATTAGTAGTTCCAACCATGTAACCGATTGGGGAAAACAGCCAATAAAATTCCGTACCGATGTAGCCATGATGGGTAAATTGGGTTTCGATATCGTAGTGAGTAAATTACCTGAAAAAGAGCTTCAGTTCTGTCAGGAGGCCATTAAAAACTATAATGATGTAAAACAAACGATCTGGCAAGGCGAACAGTATCGTTTGGCTAATCCACGTACCGGTAGCATAGCATCGATGTTATATGTAAATGCGCAAAAAACAGAAGGGGTAATTTTCAATTACCTGGTAAACTTCCGTTATGGTGAAAATAGTAAGTATCCGATTAAATTGAACGGTTTAGATGCGACAAAGAAGTACCACATTAAAGAAATTAACCTTTATCCAGGAACAAAATCATCAATAGATGCTACTAAAACCTATACTGGCGATTTCTTGATGAAAGTGGGCTTTAATCCTATTCTTAATGCTACAAGAACTAGTGTGGTGCTAAAATTGGAGGAAGCAAAATAGTACGGCTCGTCTTTAAATATAGTCCGTCATTGCGAGAAGGCTTTTTCAGCCGACGAAGCAATCTTACAACTATCACTGGTAGCGAGCACTTTAAGATTGCTTCGTCGTTCCTCCACGCAATGACGATTCTTCGCGAGGTAAGATAACAAAAGGATGCCTAATCCGTATTCTATGTGTTGGTGGCCCACCAAACAATTATCCTTAATTCAACTCTTACAATTGGTCATTCTGAATGAAATGAAGAATCCTTTAATTCACGATATAGGCCCYTCGACTACGCTCAGGGTGACAGACCAAGGGAGTCGACGGAAGACTTCAGACTACCGACTGAGGACTAACCTTCATCC
>NZ_JBFTQI010001023.1:0-1661 GCF_056398925.1 Pedobacter sp. 01T416_2 | reverse complement strand
GGCCGATAGCATGATGCAGATAGCATGGAGCATATTGCAGGATGCGATAATTTGTCTTTTAGTCCTTTTCCTTTCAGGGGAAAGGTGCTGACGGGCGGATAGGGGTTTAAGTCGCTTGCTATAACGTGGTTCAAAGATTTCTCTCCCGAAATTTCAGGATTGCACTCCATCCGAAATGACGATAATTCTTCTAAAACGAAAAGCCGCAGATCTTTCGGTCTGCGGCTTTTCGTTTTGTTGCATTAGGATCCCCGCATGCGCGAGGATGACGACAGTCGTTTAAATTAAGGCTTCTTGCCAATATTTACCCTGATGTTCACTTCAAAATCGCCATCGGTATAACCACTGATTGCGGAAGTTGCGGTGTTGTAATAAGCCATAAAATACAAGGTCGATTTGTAGTTCATGCCGAAACCAAAGGTGGCGTTCTGGGTATTGTGGTACATCGCCATTACGTACAGTTTATCGTTGGCAAAATTTGCATTTAAACCAGCATCCCATAAGTTTTCGTAATTTTTGATGCCCCTGAAAACACCTTTGGGTTCGAGGCTGATTCCGTTTATGCCTGATCCCAGCATGAACTTATAACTGACCGCCGAATAAAACGTTGGTTTGTCGGCAAAGTTTAAATCGTCTTTTCTGAAAACGGAACGCATGTTCGGTACGGCACCTTCAACGGTTAATCCTTTCGAAGTATAAGAGATCCCGAAATCGCCATCAACATAATAACCCCTGTCGTTAAAACGGGCAATGGATGGGTCGTTAATGTCGCTGTTTCTTATACTGCTTAAATCCAGCTTATCCTGACTGGCACCAAAAGAGATCCCGAAGTTTAATTTCTGGTCATCGCTGTTTAGCGGAAGGTGGTAAGCAAAGGTTCCGACTGCTTTGGTGCGTTGGATACCGCCCGATTTCTCGTTGTAGATGTTTACACCCCAACCCACTTTGTTCAGCTGCTGATCTAAGGTTACGCTTTGTGTAATGGGGGCACCTGGAATGTTAGACCATTGCTTGCGGAAACTTCCGTTGATGTTAAACCCKGCTTCGATACCGGCCATTGAGGGGTTAACGAGGTAACGGTTCTGGAAATATTGTGCATTGAGTGGAAGGATCTGCGCTTTAACAGATCCGAAAAATAATGTGCCTGCAGCAAATAGAAACGTTACGCGACGCATTTGCTTTATGTTTTTTGTAATTGCTCTCATGTCTGTAATTAGTCTCTAATGATGTTGATATAACCTTTGAATGTACCAATGCCGCTACCCAAATCGATGATGTAGTAATAGGTACCCTCGTTTAGCGGACTGCCGTTTATGGTTCCGTCCCAGTCGTTGGCATAAGTATGTTTGGTGTATAAAATCCGCCCGGCCTTATCGAATATCTTCAAGGTATTGTTTGGATAATAATCGATGTTCTTCACGATAAATTTATCGTTATAACCATCACCATTCGGCGTAACTACAGTACTGGCTTCGAGTTTATAATCGTCTATTACGGTAATGGCAATGCTTTGATCGCTCACACAACCACTTACATTGCTTACGGTTACTTTATAGGTGCCGCTTTGTTTCGGTCGGATGGTGAGCGCTGAAGTGCTTTGTCCGCTAACGATATCCGAGCCAGTCCAGCTGTATTGTGTACCACCTGTAGCCGTTAAAACG
>NZ_JBFTQI010001022.1:0-1661 GCF_056398925.1 Pedobacter sp. 01T416_2 | reverse complement strand
ATGTAGGGTATACTACCATACTGCAAAAAGTGAGCTTGGCTAAAGATCAGACCGTTAATTTAACCCTTTATTTAAGCCCAACGTCGAATATGCAGGAGGTTGTGGTGGTTTCATCACGTAAGCCGACCAAAATCAGCGAGATACCCGGTACCGTTTGGGTAGTAGATGGCGCAAAAATTCAGGAACAAGCCAGGGCAGGGATTCCACTTAAGCAAACCTTAGCACAATTAATTCCGAGTTTAGATGCTGGGCCGGAAGGACGTACCAATTACGGACAGAACCAGCGAGGCAGAGATGCATTGGTGATGATTGATGGTGTATCATTAAACAGTACCCGTGGTGTAAGCCGTCAGTTCGAATCGATAGATCCTTTCAACATTGAAAGAATTGAGGTTTTATCTGGAGCAAGTGCAGTTTATGGTGGTGGAGCAACAGGGGGTATTATCAACATTATTACTAAAAAAGGACAGGACAGTCAGCCAAGTTTCACTACACAAGTTGGTGTACGCAGCGGTTTAAAAGAAAAAAGTGATCATGATGTACGCGTAGCACAGGCTATTTCTGGCGGGAGCAAAGATTGGAACGGACGCATTGGTATGGCTTTCCAAAAAAACAATGCAGCTTATGGTGCCGATGGAAAACAGATTTTTACCGATATTACTCAAACCGATTTACAGTATAACCAATCGTTCGATTTTTTCGGAAGTACCGAATTTAAATTGACCGAGTATCAAAAACTATCGGTGAATGGTCAATATTACAATTCGGGTTACCGTGGCGATAAAGACCTTTTCTTGGGCGCAAATTACGGTGGATTGTTATCAAATCCAGCGCTTTTAGAAATGAGAAATGGCTACTCATCCGATGTTGATCCGAAAACCAGCAGAGCCAATATAAATGCCAATTATCAGGCTAGCAATATCTTGGGCGGGCAAACACTTTATGTACAGGCAGCGGCAAGAAACGAACAATTTAGCTTTCACCCATTCCCAGGGCAAGCGGCAATACCGCAGCGACTTTACAGTGGTTCATCCATCCAAAATACAAACTACAGCGCTTTAAAACTGGTATTGAACAAAGACTGGAACAGATTGAATCTTACTTATGGTATTGATGCCGATAACGAAAATTTTAACGCACGGCAAGCCCTGTTTGATAGAACAAAGGCCTTTGCGTCTGGTGGTTTAAACAATAGCACAATAGCCACTATTGCCCGTTATCCTAATTTCAGGGTAAATGGTTTATCAGGCTTTTTGCAGGCGCAGGTTAAAGTAACCGACTTCTTAAGCCTGTCGGGAGGTGTGCGTCAGCAACGTATGTTTGTTAAAGTTGGCGATTTTGTAGGCACCGCTGCTTCTGTACCTTTGGCTTATGGTGTAGGCAGAACAGCTACGGCCATTGCTGGTGGTGAAAACCATTACGATGTGAATTTATTAAACGGTGGTTTGGTATTTAAAATCAATGCAGCTCAACAAGCATGGCTTAATTTCTCGCAAGGGTTTAACTTGGCAGATCCGGCAAAATATTACGGACAGGGCACTTATACCTTGGTAGGCACCAACTATAATTTAGGCAACTCGATCAATGTTGGAAGTTCTCCTTTAACCGGTATCAAAACAGAACAGTACGAAGCCGGTTACCGTTACCGCTCAGGTGTATTT
>NZ_JBFTQI010001021.1:0-2493 GCF_056398925.1 Pedobacter sp. 01T416_2 | reverse complement strand
AATTAGGCATGACTACGTTTCAGTACGGTACACATTTATTAAAAACCGACAATAAAACTTATGCCTTAAAAAGTGCAAGTATAAATCTAGATACCTATTTAGATAAGAAGGTTACTATAAAAGGGAAAAAGGTTTCTGGCTATCCATTAGAAGGCGGACCTGAATTTATCGATGTAACGCTAGTGAAATTTTGATACCTATTTGGTTAAGACAATGGCGTCTCCCTGAAAATGGGATTCCTAAAGCTTCACCCATGGTTCATTAACTTTTTTCTAATGCATTAAGATTGCCAGTCAAGCTGGAAATGACGGACAGTGCTTAGGGGACTGCAAAGATGTACGCTCGACCATTGAAATTAAATTTTCTTTCTTCACAAAGTATTGCAAAGATTTGATTGTTCAATTTAGTTTATATCTTTGCAATCCTTAAAACATCCTATCTGCGGAAGTGGCGTAATTGGTAGCCGCACCAGACTTAGGATCTGGCGCTTCACGGCGTGGGGGTTCGAGTCCCTTCTTCCGCACAACAACATCAACCGTTCCGATTTAAACATCAGAACGGTTTTTTTATTTCACAGCTTCTTGATCTTATAATCAGTATTATCGCGCTGTTACTCAACTATTGATACTTCACCTATCCTTGCCACCTAAACCTGATCGCAGTGGTTCCGATTTTTCATCGGAAAGAACAGAGAGCAGGACCGCATTATCCTAAATGCCACCGGACCTGCTTTCCAAAAATAAAGGCTTATATTTATTTGAAACGAAACCAATATTTTGTTTCAGCAATAGGCCTGCTTTAATTTACAAATTCTTTATTTTGACCAAAATAATAGATAAAATATAGCGAATGCCTTTTGATTATTCAATCTTGTTTCTATCTTTGCAGTCCTTACAACATCCTAACTGCGGAAGTGGCGTAATTGGTAGCCGCACCAGACTTAGGATCTGGCGCTTCACGGCGTGGGGGTTCGAGTCCCTTCTTCCGCACAACAAGATAAAGGCCGTTCCGATTTAAAAATCGGAACGGTTTTGTTTTTAAAAACATTGATTAATAAAAATTGATGTGCTGTGCCGGTTGTGGCGATATATGGTTTTTTCTCAAATCTCATATCTCATATCTCCCGTCTAAAGCACATCTTACTATATCTCAGAAAAAATGAATATTACACAGGAAAAAACCGGCAACTTAAATGCTGTTGTAAAAATCAAAATCGCACCTGCTGATTACACTGGAAAAGTAGAGAAAGCCATTAAAGATCAAGCTAAAAAAGCACAATTACCTGGTTTCCGTAAAGGAATGGTTCCTGCTGCCCACATTAAAAAAATGTATGGCAAAAGTATCTTGGTAGAAGAGGTTAACAACTTGTTAAACGATACTTTATCTAACTATATCGCGGAGCAAAAATTAGAAATTTTAGGTCAACCACTTCCTAAAATGGATGATGAACGCGAATTTAAATGGGATAATACAGATGATTTCGAATTTGATTATGAGTTAGGTTTAGCACCTGCTTTTGATGTAAATCTTTCATCTAAAGATAAATTTACCGAATACGTAATTAAAGCTGATAAAGAAACTTTAGAAAGCCGTATCAAAAATATCCGTCGTAGCTATGGTAAAATGACTAATCCTGAGGTTTCGGCTGATGATGATGTACTTTATACTGAATTAACTCAGGTAGCTGCAGATGGTACTGCTGTTGAAGGTGGTATCACCAGTACTGCAACTGTTCGTTTAGATCAGATTAAAGATAAAAAAATCCTTAAATCGTTAATTGGTTTAAAGAAAGATGATGAAGTAACCATAGATATCCAAAAAGCATTAGAAGATGTTGCGGTAATTGCTAAAGCTTTAAATATTTCGGAAGAAGAAGCTGCTGAGTTAAAAGCAAGCTTTAAACTTCACGTTAAAAACGTTAACCGCTTAGAAGAGTCAGACTTAAATCAAGAGTTTTTTGATAAATTATTTGGTGAAGGTACTGTAACTGACGAAGCTGGTTTCAGAGCAAAAATTACTGAAGAAGTAGAAGGTATGTTTAAACAGGATGCTGAACGTAAATTATCTAACGATATTTATGAAGCACTTTTAACTAAACACAATTTCGAATTGCCTGATGAATTTTTACGTCGCTGGTTAAAGGCTACAAACGAAAAATTAACCGACGAAGAGTTGGCAGAAGGTTATGATGATTTCGCTAAAAACCTTAAATGGACTTTAATCGAAAACAAAATCATCAAAGATAACAGTATCGAAATTAAATATGAGGATGTAGTTCAGGCAGCTAAAGCTAAATTAGATGCACAGTTTAGAATGTACAGTCCAAGCCCACTTCCTGAAGATCAATTGGCTCAATATGCCGTTCAGTTTTTACAGGAAAAAGAAAATGCAAACCGTGTTTTCGAAGAGGTAAAAGCATTAAAAACTTTCGAACAAATCAAATCTGTTGTTACTTTAGAGCAAAAAGATATTGATTATGATAAGTTTATTGCG
>NZ_JBFTQI010001020.1:0-1690 GCF_056398925.1 Pedobacter sp. 01T416_2 | reverse complement strand
GATTTAAAATTAACGTGCTTTTGTAAGTATTGCCATTGTTCGAAATCAACAATTCGTGTTTTTCGGGATAAATCAGATCCAACCTGCGATGGATATTTACCATGCCTACGCCACTTGAATGATCTTTCTGCGCATGGCTGATCTTATTGCTCACCTCGAAACTTAAGCGTTTGTTCTGCACCTTAAGTTTAATGCGCACAGGCCGTGCTTCATCATTTACCACGCCATGTTTAAGGGCATTTTCAACAAAAGGGATCAGGATCAGCGAAGYTATTTTTTGATTGGCAATGCCCTCGGTTGTAAAGTCGACATAAAATTTGGGTTCAAAACGCATCTTAAATAATGCAACATAACTCTCCAGATATTCTACTTCCTTATCTAAACTTACTTTACCATCAGGACTATCATTTAAAGTATAGCGCATTAAATCTGATAACCGTAAAACAGCATTGGCCAGTTGATCGGAAACAGGAATGGCCAAAGAGTAAACATAATTTAAGGTATTGTACAGAAAGTGTGGATTGATCTGCGATTTCAAAAATGAAAGTTCAGCCTTAACTACTTCTTCCTTAAGTTTCCTGTTAACCTGTTCCGACTTGAAACTATGCTCGATACCATAAACCGCAGCAGGTGTAACAATAAAACCAATGCTCCAATAAATATTATCTGTGATGTAGGCCCAGGCTGTTGTACCATCATCATAGTTATGAAAACCAAGCCATTTTAAATAAAGCACTTCTTCTATTAAATACCTAAGTGCAATAAATACCCCTATGGTAAACAAAATGCCACCAATTAACTGAAGTACTTTATTCTTTTTCAAAAATCTCGGATATACCCATAAGTAACAGATGTAGAACTCTATCACTTGTATAAAATTCATAGAGATATTCAAAGCGGCCTTGCTAAAAGTTGTGCCATCAATTAAATAGCCACCATAAAAATAGCCTAGTACGAGTATCCAGCAAAAAATATGAATGGAAATGGTTTCTATTCTTTTCATGGCCCAAAACTATGCAAAGCTTTTTTAACTGCCTATTTTCTTATTCCAAACCTGCATATAATTATCCCAACCTGTGCATTTCAAGGATCAACACCTTTTGTTACCAAAAAAAGCATTGGGATAATATTTTAAAGGGTTGGGATTATTTAATTTTTAGGCTGATGCAACCTCTTCATCTTTGAATCGTCAATATAAAACAAACACGATATGAACCTCTTATTTAAATCTGCTCTTTTTGCGCTGCTTATTTTTAACCTTCAAATCACTTTTGCTCAAAACATTAAGGTATCGGGAACCGTTACCGACAAAAGCAATAAAGCACTCGATTATGCTTCAGTAGCATTAATCCACTTACCCGATTCGGCTTCGGTTGCCTTACAAGTCACCAACCAACAAGGTTTATACGAGTTCAGCAATGTTAAATCTGGCAGGTATTTTATTAAAGCCTTAATGATGGGTTATGGTAAAAACCAATCTGTACCATTTGAAGTAAAAGATATAGCCGTTAAAGTTCCATTAATTATGCTGGAAGACCACGCTCAAAACCTGAAAGATGTAAACATCGTATCGAAAATGCCTGTAATTGATCAAAAAGCAGACCGGGTGATTGTAAATGTAGAACAGATGAATACCGCAGGCGATAATGCACTGGAAGTAATCAGCAGATCGCCGGGAGTAAAACTGGAT
>NZ_JBFTQI010001019.1:0-1696 GCF_056398925.1 Pedobacter sp. 01T416_2 | reverse complement strand
ATTCAAAAGCTTTGGACGAAGTGATCATTGTGGGTGGTAAAAAGATAAAATACCGAAACAAAGATAATCCCGCGGTAGAATTGATCCGCCAGGTAATTGCCCATAAAGATGAAAACCGGATTAAGAGTTACAATACGGTGTCTTTTAGGCAATATGAGAAGATGTTGTTTTCGTTGAGCAATGTTTCGGAAAAGTTTAAGAACAAAAAGATGTTCAGAAATTATCAGTTTTTATTTCAGGAACAGGATTCGACCTTAATTGGCGGAAAAAACCTCTTGCCTGTGTACATTCAGGAGAAACTGGCCGATAGTTACCTCAGTAAAGATCCGGAAAGAAATAAAACTGTTGTTATTGCTGAGAAACAGGTCAACTTCGATAGCAGGTACATCGATAATAAGGGAATGAAAACTTATTTCGATAGGATGTATCAGGATATTGATATTTATAAAAACAACATCTCCGTAATCAGTAACGAATTTTTAAGTCCGATTTCGGATGGAGCACCTGCTTTTTATAAGTTTTTTATTACCGATACGTTAAAAAATCAAAAACCTCAGGTTATTGAACTTTCTTTTACCCCCCGAAATACAAACGATATGTTGTTCGAAGGAAAGATTTATGTAACGAATGATAGCCATTACGCCGTTACGGGTGCTTCATTTGGGGTAAATAAAAACATTAACCTCAATTTTGTTCGTGCGCTAAAAATCGATCTCGATTTCGAAGCCAACAACAAAGGTAAATACAGTTTAAGTAAAAGCAATCTGCTGGCCGATTTCGGTATCGGCAAAACCAAAGGCATAGGTTTTACCGGCGAGCGTACCGTTACCTATAAGAATTACCAGTTTGATATGGTTCTGCCCGATACTATTTTTCAAGGGAAAAGTACCGTTGTGCGGGCCGATGCAGCAAAAAAAGACGATAAATTCTGGGAGCAAAACAGACTGGATACCATTTCGAAGAACCAGCTGAAGATTTATGGTAATATCGATACCCTGCAAAATCTGCCATCTTTTAAACGGACAATGAGAATTGTTACCCTTTTATTTGCAGGCTATCAGAATTTAGGCCCTTATGAAATTGGTCCGGTAAATACATTTTATAGCTTTAACAATGTAGAAGGTTTAAGGCTGCGGGTAGGCGGCCGAACAACACCAGAGCTTAGTAAACGTTATTATTTCGAAAACTATTTGGCTTATGGGATTAAAGATGAGAAATGGAAGTTTTTTCTTTCCGGAACTTATTCGCTGAACAATAAATCGATCTACGAATTCCCCCAAAACTACGTTAGGGCCAGTTTTCAACGCGATACAAAAATTCCCGGACAAGAGCTACAGTTTGTGCAGGAAGATAATTTCCTGCTCTCGTTTAAAAGAGGAGTAAACGATATGTTGCTTTACAACGATTTTTATCGTTTAGATTATGTTAAAGAATTCGAAAACCACTTTTCTTACAACCTTGGCTTTAAAAAGTGGAGCCAAACGCCTGCCGGTGGACTCAATTACCTAAACGGAGCAAATCAGTCTGTCAACAGGTTAAGCACCAGCGAAATTTCCTTGCAATTAAGGTACGCGCCGAATGAAAAGTTTTATCAGGGAAAAATATACCGTGTACCCATTGCCGATCGTTATCCGGTATTTAATTTGCGTTATACTGCAGGTTTAAAGGGCGTTTTCGGTGGCGAATACAATTACCA
>NZ_JBFTQI010001018.1:0-1699 GCF_056398925.1 Pedobacter sp. 01T416_2 | reverse complement strand
ACGGTCGTCATTCCCGCGCAGGCGGGAATCTTAAAGCCCTTGCATTACGATTCCCAATCAAGTTGGGAATGACGATCTAACGCAGCCTACCGTTTGCCAAAAAGATCTGTCTTTAATATTGATTTTATGAAATAATTATCCCTCAGGATGACATTGCATCGAGATGGATTATGGGTGGAAAAAAATATTGATATTTTCGTTCCGTAAGGACGTTTGGTGAAATAATAAAACATACAAGCACATATTTTAAATACCCATAGGACATCTTTTTCAAAAGAATTATTACATTTGCACTTAAATAGAAAAAATAATAATTAATCACTATTGCATTTGTAGAGAAATCGCTTTATATTTGCACCTCTTAATTTTACAATAGATAATATACAGTCATGAAAAGAACATACCAACCTTCGCAAAGAAAGAGAAGAAACAAACACGGCTTCCGCGAAAGAATGGCAACAGCTAACGGCAGACGAGTATTAGCATCACGTCGTGCTAAAGGAAGAAAAAGATTAACGGTTTCTGACGAACGCAAGCATAAAGCATAATTTTTGATTGCTTTTCCGTTAATTCGGGATCGGCAGATCAAAATCTGCAGTTATCAATCAAAAATATATGTACACATTCAGGAAAGAAGAACGGTTATGCAGCAGGAAACATTTAGACCTGTTGTTTAAAAACGGTTCTTCTTTTTTATTATACCCCTTCCGGATTTCTTATCTTTTTGTCGATCAACCAGCTGATGTACAAGCACAAGTGGTAATCAACGTTCCTAAAAAAAGATATAAACGGGCAGTAGATCGCAATCTGCTCAAGCGCCGCATACGCGAAGCTTATCGCTTAAATAAACAAGATAAATTATATTTGCCTTTACCTACTGACAGGGGATTGCTTTTGATTTCTATTCAGTTTGTGGGTAAAGAAAAATACGATTTTACCTTTATCGAGAAAAAACTGATTGCTACTTTTAAACGCTTTCAAAATTTAATCCAGCCAAATGAAATTCATCAATAAAATTTTCGGATGGTTTTTTTTAGGTTTAATCAAGGTGTATCAATATGCCATTTCGCCAATGCTAGGCGCAAATTGCAGGTTTACGCCAACTTGCTCGCAGTATGGGATAGAAGCCATTAAAAAGCACGGACCATTTAAAGGCGGTTGGATGGCACTGAAACGCATTGGTCGTTGTCATCCATGGGGCAAACATGGTCACGATCCTGTTCCTTAAATGGGTTTATTAGTTCAGTTGTTCATTAGCCATTAGTTCATACTACATTCGTCGTTTCGGGGCAGGGGATATGAGCGAGCTGAAGAATCTTTTGGATTGTTAGGGGAGGAATTGATGCCAAATTTCAAGCTAATTCAATCAAAAAATTCGAATAAAGATCCTTCGACTCCGCTACCATTGACGTTATTTTGCAAATTACTATTAATCAATATTTTAACGGCTTTCGCATTTCCATCCAGCTGGGCCATAGCATTGTATCCCCGTTCTACTTAAATCCGGCCTAACAAATTTTTCGGACTGCACTTTCTGGCCGCACAACTGGCTTCAAAAGAAAACGGCGAAGCCCTCATGAATGCAGCTGAAAACTATAATACAAAATGAATAAATTTTCAGCCGGCATTTTTTGTTTTTTCATAGGCCTTTATGTTTTCAACGGCATTCAAGCTAGCTATGCTGGTCTTTTTGATGCCA
>NZ_JBFTQI010001017.1:0-1702 GCF_056398925.1 Pedobacter sp. 01T416_2 | reverse complement strand
CCCTATTCCATGGGATTATTTCAACTCGATGAATGCGGGATCTGGACAAAATTTAAACTGGTTTTTCCAAAATTGGTTTTTCACCAACAATTATCTTGATTTAGCCATTGCCAAAGTAACACCTGCAAAAGGAAAATCTACCCTAACCATTAAAAATATTGGTGGCTTTGTTATTCCTTTTGATATAGTGGTTACTTATACCGATGGGAAAACTGAAACGATTCATAAAACGCCAGCGGTTTGGAAAGCAAACCAGAAAGAGGTGAATGTAATAGTTAATACCGCTAAAAAAATAAAGTCAATTGGTTTAGATAATGGCATTTATGTAGATGCTACGCCGAAAGATAATGTTTGGTCAGCTAAATAGTTGACAGTACACAATTTTCAGTTGGCAGTTCGATATGACTGCCAACTGAAAGCTGTTAACCGTTTTCTGCTTTACAAGTAGGTTCGTGTTTAACTGGAAAATTTAATGAATTGGCAATAAAACACATTTTATTTGCCTCATGATGCAGCGAAGCTGCAAGTTCGTAATGTGCCTTATCGGCTATTAAAACCTGGGGATGAAGGGTAACCTCTCTAAAACGGCCACTGCCATCAGCCGATTCTTCCATTGTACCTACGGCCTCATCCTTATAATCAATCACTACAATTTCGTTTTTAGAGCATAAGTGTAAATACCAGAGCATATGACAGCTGGATATTGAGGCCAATAACAGATCTTCTGGGTTATATTTAGATTTATCGCCCAAAAAAGCAGAATCAGATGATCCTGAAATATCGGCTTTGCCTTTTACTGAAATTACATAATCGCGATCGTACGAACGGTAATCCATTGTACCCGAGCCTTTATTGCCCGTCCAAGTAACTGTAGTTGAATATAAATGATCTTTCGGCATGATAAAATTGGTTAGATTGTATAGCCAATTTAAGAAAATAAAATTGAGATTATCTATTTTTTAGACCTATATGATTTTAAAATCTCATGGGGAGTGCACAGATTTCCGTGCTTTTTCCCTCGAAAATCTGTTAGGCCGGATAGCAGGATGCAGATAGTATGATGCAGAGACAGGCATCCGTAGATTGATTACTTTGAAACGATGAGGGGCACGCTGGGTTGTCATCTCGACCGTAGTGGAGAGATCTTTGTACTTTCTAATACGGTCGTCATCCGATAGCTATCGGATCCCGCACAGGCGGGAATCTTAAACCATAGGCGGCTAATACATCCGGGCGTTTTGTATTTTGCCTTCCCCCACCATTTTCCATACCCCGATACCGACACAGCTGTGGCCCAAAATAACCCTAGGCTATGTTTCCTTTCACCTTTTATTTAACTATTGTTAACCCGCCAACCTAAAGCGATGCAAATCTTTGACATCGCTGATCTTCAACGTGGTTCTGTTTCAACCAAAGCAAGTCCGAAGCAGTAGGCAAGTAGGTGTACAGCAAGGCATAGCCAAGCCTGGCCAGAAGGTGGCTTGAACGTGGGGTAAATGTGGCGTAAAGGTGGGGTTTAAGGATTTTTAATCAGATCGATTAAATTGAGTAATCATCCTTTTGTTTAACCACAATATACTAAAATTATGGCRATCCAGAATGGAATAATCAAAATTAACGGGCAACTGGGCAATCTTGTTTTTTACAAATGCAGAAGTAACTGCAGGGCAATGCTCAATGTCATTAAGTTAAGCACCATGCC
>NZ_JBFTQI010001016.1:0-1704 GCF_056398925.1 Pedobacter sp. 01T416_2 | reverse complement strand
ATTCAGTTCCTGCATCAAAGCCATAATCTCATAAGAAGTGCGGGTATCAAGGTTTCCTGTAGCCTCATCGGCCAAAATCATCACAGGGTGATTAACCAGTGCCCTGGCAATGGCTACACGCTGCTGCTGGCCACCAGAAAGCTGACTAGGGGTATGATCAAAACGTTCGGCAAGTTTTACCGATTCGAGCGATTTTATGGCCCTTTCTTTGCGTTCTTCAGCCGTGATGGTTTTATTGTAGAATAAGGGCAGCTCTACATTTTCCAGCGCCGATGTTCTGGGCAACAGGTTATAAGCCTGGAAAACAAAGCCGATCTTGGTATTCCGCAAACCCGCCAGTTCATCGCGATTTAAACCTTTAACATCTACACCATCAAGCAGATAAGTGCCTTCTGTGGGTTTATCTAAACAGCCCAATATATTTAAAAGCGTAGTTTTACCCGAGCCACTGCTGCCCATAATAGTTACAAACTCACCAGCTTTGATATCAAAAGTGATACCTTTCAAAGCCCTAACGGTTTGATCGCCCATTACAAACTCACGTTTTAAATCGTGTATATCTAATATCTTCTGTTCCATTATCTTCTTCTGTTACCGCTTGGGCGTTTTGGCATAAAAGGACTAGATTGGCCTTGTGCTACCGCCTGACTTTTACCCATGCGCTGTGAACCTGTAATGACAACGTCTGCTGCCGCTAACCCGGATAAAACTTCAACATGAGTATTGTCGTTTATACCGGTTTTAATCTTTTTTTGTACCAGTTCTTTTGAATTTTTTTGTACCCAAACATACGCCTCGTCTGCCCCGGCCGGTTTTCTGTTGGGATTAACCCAGGTCATTTGATATTTACCCGCTAAAGTTGAATCTGGAGCAAATTTTATAGCTTTTGTAGGGATAAGCATAGCATTGTTAACTTCTTTGGTGAAGATGGTGATATTTGCTGTCATACCGGGTTTTAACTTATTTGCATCATTTGAAGTATTAATGATGGTTTTATAGGTAACCACATTTGAAGAAATGGATGGACTTAACCTGATTTCTTGTATGGTACCTTTAAAAGTATCGTTTAAAAAGGCGTCAACGGTAAATGTCGCCCTTTCACCTTTTGAGATGTCGCCTACATCTGCCTCATCTACAGAGGCTTCTACCTGCATTTTCGTAAGGTCTTTTGCAATACTGAAGATGGTTGGTGTACTAAAACTCGCCGCCACAGTCGTTCCTTCACTTACACTTCTGGAGAGTACCGTTCCGTCAATTGGAGAATAAATACTGGCCAGTGATAGGTTCTTTTGAGCAGAAGCAAGTTGAGCCTTAATACTGTTAACCGATGCTTTTGAAGCATTGTAAGTATACAACGCGTTGTCGTAATCTGCTTTACTTACTGCGCCAACTTTATACAAATTACTTTGACGGCTGAAATTGCCCTGTTGGTAAACCAATGCACTCTGAGCACTGACTAAGTTGGCCTGATATTGATTTACAGTAGCCTCAAATAAAGTTTTATCAAGTTCGGCCAATAACTGTCCTTTTTTAACCTTCGAGTTAAAATCTGCATACAGCGTTTTGATGGTTCCTGATACCTGGGTGCCTACAGCTACTGTATCAACTGGTTGCACCCCTTTCCCGTGGCCGTAACATTTTCGGAGATATAACCCATTTTAGGTTTTTCGGTTTCGAGAACAACCACCTGTTCTTTTTTGCGCA